>NZ_QRHU01000032.1:0-13015 GCF_003470945.1 Collinsella sp. AM23-17
CGGCGGGGCCATTGTGGCCCTTGACAGTGGATTGGGTCATATGAGCGAGCGGGTCGCATTTGAGACAAGGTGACGTGAAACGAAAGGGCGCTGACCTTCTGGTCGCGCCCTTGAAGTTGAGCGTCAGATTGTCCAAATGCGGCCCGCGCAGCGTCGAGCCGTTACGCGGTTCGTAGAACCGCGTAACTAGTTAGTACATCTTTGCGCCGGCGGGGATGGAGGCGTCGAGCTGGATCAGGTTGAGACGCTCCTCACCATCCTCCTCGTGGATAGCGCTGATGAGCATGCCGCAGCTGGGAATGCCCATCATCTTGCGCGGCGGCAGATTAGTGATGGCGAGCAAGGTCTTGCCGACCAGGTCCTCGGGCTCATAATAACCGTGAATGCCGGAGAGGATGGTACGGTCGGTGCCGGTGCCGTCGTCGAGCGTAAAGTTCAGCAGCTTCTTGGACTTCTTGACGGCCTCGCATGCCTTGACCTTCACGGCGCGGAAGTCGCTCTTGGAGAAGGTATCAAAGTCGACGAACTCCTCAAACAGCGGCTCGACGGCAATCTTGGAATAATCAACCGTGGGCTTGAGCGGCTTGACGAAGGGGCTCGCGGCGTTGCCGGCCTCGGCAGCCTTGGCGGCAGCGGCACCGGACTGGAAACCCTTCTCGGGCTTCATGTGCGGGAACAGTAGCACGTCGCGGATGGAAGCCTGGTTGGTGAGCAGCATGACCACGCGGTCGATACCGATGCCGATGCCGCCCGCAGGAGGCATACCGTACTCGAGGGCGCGCACGTAGTCCTCGTCGTACTCCATGGCCTCGTCGTCGCCGCCAGCCTTCTCGGCCATCTGGGCGGCAAAGCGCTCGGCCTGGTCGACCGGGTCGTTGAGCTCGGAGAACGCGTTGGCGTACTCGTGACCGGCGATAACCAGCTCAAAGCGATGCGTCAGGCGCGGATCGTCCTCAAAGCGCTTGGCAAGCGGGCTGACCTCGATGGGGTAATCGCACACGAAGGTGGGGTTGACGATGGTGTCCTCGCCCAGCTCATCGTAAATCTCGGCGATGATCTTGCCAGCAGTCCACTCGGGCTTAATCTCCAGGCCCTTCTCGCGCGCGGCGGCAGCAAGCTCCTCGACCGGCGTGTCGATGGTGACCTGCTTGCCGAGCACGTCGGAGACGATGTCGGTCATGGGACGGCTGGCCCACTCACCAGAAAGGTCGATGGTCTGGCCCTGGTACTCGATAACCTCGGGGTTGCCGATGGCCTTGTTAGCCGCCTTGATGACACCCTGGGCGAGCGCCTTCATGCCCTCGAGGTCGGAGAAGGCACGGTAGGCCTCCATCGTGGTGAACTCGGGGTTGTGGGTAAGGTCCATGCCCTCGTTACGGAAGATACGGCCGATCTCGAACACGCGCTCAAAACCGCCGACGATGCAGCGCTTGAGGTGCAGCTCGGTGGCAATACGCAGGTAGCACTCCTGATCGAGCGCGTTGAAGTGCGTGATGAACGGCTTAGCCGTAGCGCCGCCCTGGATGGTCTGCAAGATGGGGGTCTCGACCTCCATGTAGCCGTCGGACTCCATAAAACGACGGAAGGTGGAGAGAATCTGCGAACGCTTACGGAAGGTCTCGCGAACGTCGTCGTTGGCGATCAGGTCGACATAGCGCTGGCGATAGCGGGTCTCCTTGTCGGAGAGGCCGTGGAACTTCTCGGGCAGCGGACGAACGGCCTTGGCAAGCAGGGTCGCACTCTTAGGGGCAACGGAAAGCTGGCCGCGCTGGGTGCGCACGACCACGCCGGTCACGCCCAGGATATCGCCAAGGTCGAGGGCCTTGAGCGTGTTCCAAGCGGTCTCGTCCATGTCATTGATGCGGCAGAACAGCTGAATCTCGGCAGTCGCATCGCGCACGACGATGAACATAATCTTGCCCTGACCGCGCTTGGCGACCACACGGCCGGCGATCTTCACGACGTCCTCGGTGTCCTCGCCATCGGCAAGCTCGGCATACTTAGCCTCGATATCGGCAACGTAGTCCTCAAGCTCAGAGTGCTCGGGATAGGGGTTCTGGCCCGCCTCGAACAGGGCGGCGCGCTTGGCCAGGCGGGTGGCGCGCTCGTCGTTGAGCGTCGATGCCTGATCTGCGGCGTTCTGGTTCTCTGCCATAAGTTAACTCCTCAAACTAAAACGCTCCCCAGGATTCGGTCCCAGGGAGCGAAAACATACCTTTACGCGGGACCGTGGTCTAGCGTGCAATCTTGGCGATGGTGTAGACGCGGGTCTTGCCGGAAGGCGTAACGACCTCGACGGAGTCGCCCTCGCCGTGACCGATGATGGCGTGGCCGACCGGAGACTCGTTGGAAATCTTGTGCTCGAGCGAGTTGGTCTCGGTGGTACCGACGAGCGTGACTTCCATGACCTCACCGTTGGGATCAATCAGAGAAACGGTGGAACCGATGGAGACGGTCAGATCACCTGTGGTGGCAGCAACCTGAGCGTTGGCAAGGATGGCCTGGATCTCGGCAATACGAGCGGCGTTCTGGGCCTGCTTGTCCTTAGCGGCGTCGTACTCGGAGTTCTCCGAAAGGTCGCCGAACGCGCGGGCTTCCTTGATGTCCTCGACGATCTCCTTGGCGTAATCGCCCTCACGCCAAGCGAGCTCCTCGACGAGCTTCTGGCGGCCCTCAGCGGTCAGTACGATCTGGCTTGCGTCCATACGGATATCTCCCCAACTCTGATCAAACAATCAACTGTCAACAAAACGAAAAAGACCGGCTAGCCTGCGGGCAAGCCGGTCAGGTGCTCACCCCAAAGGGATGGGACTACTCTGCGTCCGCGTCGCTGTCCTCTGCCTGCTTCTTCTTGGCAGCAGCGAGCTTGGCCTCGAGCTCAGCGATCTCCTTGTCCTCCTCGGACTGCTCGACCACGACCTCCTCGGCCTGCTTGGTCTCGGCCTTATCGTCGCCTTCCATACCCTCGCGGATATTCTTGACGGTAGAGCCGAGGGACTTGCCGAGCTTCGGCAAGTTCTTGGGCCCGAAGATAATCAGGACAACGACGAGAATAATGATGAGCTCAGGAGCCCTCAGTCCAAACATGTAGACCTCCACAATACAGCGAGACAAGCTCGAATGAGTATACCGCGGGTATCGCGGTATCACAACAATAGCTAAAAAAAGGGACCGCAAGAAGCGGTCCCTCCTCATGCTCTGGTCGGGTTGACTGGATTTGAACCAGCGACCCCTGCGTCCCGAACGCAGTGCTCTACCAAACTGAGCCACAACCCGTTAGCTCGACTATAGTAACAAAGATTTCCGTCGTGTGCTAGAGAAATTTTTACTTCTTTGGCACTTCGATGCGAACCGTGTTGGGAATGAGCTCCGTCGCGCAGGCCCACCAGCCGTTTTGCTGGGCAGCGTCGGCAAGCCTTTCGGCCGTGGCGGCGGTGTCGCAAATGGCAAACGAGCAGGCGCCCGATCCGCACACATCTACAGCAACGGTGCCGTCTTGTTTACGCAGCCAATCGAGAACCGTTTGTATCTGCGGCTCCATCTGTGCGGAAATGACACCCAGGTTGTTATGGATGAGCGCATATGCCGTCTCGGCATCACCAGCATGCAAGGCAGAAGCTATCGCGCCGGGCTTGTCTGCAGGCACCGGAGCCTCGTCAAAACGTCGATAGGCTTCAATTGTCGAAACGCTTGCCTCGCGCGGCTTGACCAACACGACGGGCGTTGCGGGCAGCGCGGGATACTCAGTTGCCAGCACGTCTCCCCCACCTACGTAGAACGCAGGGCTCGCGTGCAAAAAGAACGGGACGTCAGCACCAATACCCCGCGCAATGTCGTCGAGCGCGGGGTCGGTGCGATCAATTCCCCAGAGCTCCGCCAAGGCGACAATGACCGCGGCCGCGTCCGTCGAGGGGCCGCCCAAGCCGGCGCACAATGGAATGCGCTTCTCAATCGTCACGCAGATGTTTGCCTCGCAACCATAATGCTCGGCCATAGCAACCGCAGCCCGATACGCCGTATTCTTTTGCATGGGAAAATCTGATGCCGGAACCGTCTGGACGGTCAGCGCCTGCGCCGGCGCGACCGTCACGGAATCGGAAAGACCGACGGCTGCCATCAGGGAATCGACCCTGTGGTAGCCGCGGTCATCGCGCTCGGTATGAACCCCCAGGTAGAGGTTAATCTTTGCCGGCGCGGAAAGAGTCAGGGACCGATCGGTCACCGTTAGTGCTCCTCGAGCTGATTGCCGAGCGGGGTAAAAATGTGCTCACCGCTCTCGGGGTCGAACAGCTCGACCTGCCCGGTGAGGACATCGATATACTGGTAGGACTGACGCGACTTGCGGCCGCGACGTTCGTCAACCTCGACGATAAAGACGGCGGGGTGGACGCTCTTGATGGTGCCCATGCGCTCGACGACGCGGGTGCGGCCCATGTTGGCCTTCACCTTGACGCGATCGCCCACCATATCGGTCAGCTTCTCGTGGATGTCGTCGACGTGATTGACTTCCATCTCTTCCATGAACAGGGCCTCCAGAAGGTGCAATTCAAAAAGGGGATAATACCCCTAAGATAGACAAAACTCTAATACTATAGCACCCTGTTGCGACCACGCGCAAGTAGCTAATTTGGCTACTTACAGATTGTCGGTATCGAGGACGATGGTGAATGGGCCGTCGTTGACGAGGTCGACTTTCATATCGGCGCCAAAGATGCCATGCGCCACGTGTTCGACATCTTGACGAACGAGCGTCAGGAAGTACTCGTAGAGCTCGTTGGCAACATCGGGCGCGCCTGCATCGGTAAACGACGGACGGCGACCGTGGCGGCAGTCAGCGAACAGCGTGAACTGCGACACCACGAGCATCTCGCCGTCGACATCGGCAAGCGCCAGATTGGTCTTGCCGTTCTCGTCCTCGTTGATACGCAGCCCGCGGAGCTTGCCCCACAGCTTGTCGGCCTCGGCACGCGTATCGCCATGGCCCACACCCAGCAGCACCAGGTAGCCGCGTCCAATGCGACCCACGCACTCGCCGTCGACCGTCACGCCGGCGTTGAGCACGCGCTGCACCACCGCGCGCACGGCCTACTCCTCGCCCGTCAGTTTGGCGGATAGGTGCTCGAGCGCATGGAATCGATGGCTGATGGCGTTCTTCTCGTCCGCCGTCAGCTCGGCCATGGTCTTGCCCGGCGTGTCGACCGGCAGGAACAGCGGGTCGTAGCCAAAGCCGTGATCGCCGCGGCCCTCGTGTGCGATAGTGCCCTCGCAGGCGCCCTCACCATAGGTGACCAAACCGTCCGTGTCGATGAGCGCAACGACGCTCATAAAGCGCGCGGTGCGGTCCTCGTCTGCCACGCCTTCCAGATTCACGAGCAGCTTGGCATTGTTGGCGGCATCGTCGCCGTGAACGCCCGCGTAGCGCGCGCTATACACACCGGGCTCACCGTCCAGCGCGTCGACGACCAGGCCCGAATCGTCGGCAATGGCCATGAGCCCCGTCTCTTCGACGGCAGCCTGCGCCTTGATGATGGCGTTCTCCAAAAACGTCGTGCCGTTTTCCTCGGGGTCCTCAAATTCGCCCAGCTGGCCGAGCGCCACAAAGCGCACCTCGGGCATGACCTTGCCCAAAATGGCCTCGATCTCGGTGAGCTTATGGGCGTTGCCCGTTGCCACGACAATGGTCGCCGCCGGGTCGAGGGTGTCGATGTCGATCTTCTCAAGTGCCATGAGTGGTCTCCTTGTCTCTATAGCAATGCCGCGCCGAGGGCGACGAGGGCCTCCGCCTCTCCCCTCTCAATCAACGGCAGTCTTATACTTCGACGTTTTCCCAGATAAAACCTGCCAAAATAAACCTGTCCCTTTTTGGCAGGTTAGGCGATGGCTTGGCGCTGAAGCTCGATGAGCTCGGCGATGCCTTTGTCGCCCAAGTCGAGCAGGGCGTTGAGGCGCTTACGGTCAAAGGGCGCCTGCTCGCCAGTGCCCTGGAGCTCGATCATCTCACCGGTGTCGGTGGCGACGAGGTTCATGTCGACTTCGGCATGGCTGTCCTCGGAATAATCGAGGTCAAGCAGCGTATTGCCGTCGACAACGCCCATGGAGATTGCAGCCACCTGGCCGGTAAGCGGGATGCGCTCGATCTTGCCCGCCTCGACCCACATGGCGAGGGCGTCGTGCAGCGCCACCCAGGCGCCGGTGATGCTCGCTGTACGCGTGCCGCCATCGGCCTGAATCACATCGCAGTCGACGGTGACGGTGTACTCGCCGAGCGCCTTCATGTTGACGACGGTACGCAGGCTGCGGCCAATGAGGCGCTCGATCTCCATGGAGCGGCCCTTGCGGTTGGCGTGCTCGCGCTTGCAGCGCTTGCCGGTCGACGTCGGCAGCATGGCGTATTCCGCGGTCACCCAGCCGGCCTTAGCTCCCTTTCGCCAGCCCGGCACGCCCTCCTCGATAGTGGCGGCGCACAGCACGCGCGTGTCGCCGAACTCGGCCAGGCACGAACCGTGGGCGTGCTTCATGACGCCACGGGTGAGCTTAACGGGGCGCAACTCGTTGGCGGCGCGACCGTTGGCGCGGTTGACCTGCATGTACTCCATAGAAAAATCCTTTCGGCAAAAGGTGTGGCGAAGGCTCTGACGGCGGCCTTACATCTATTTCAGCTCATCGATATCGATATGCTCAATGCTCTTGAGCGGCTGACCAAAGATAAAGCTGCCCGCCACCGCAAACTCGGCAATGTTATCGGCCGTCGTGGCAAAACGATGCTGCGGCTCGGCGGCGTCGCCCGCCAGCTGCTCGCGGCGCGTGAGAATATCGGTCAGCTCGCGCGTGGTCTCCTCGGCGGAACTCACGACGCGCACCCCAGGCCCCAGCGCATGGCGGATAGGTCCCACCAACAGCGGAAAATGCGTACAGCCGAGCACCACGGTATCGATACCGTGGTCGCGCAGTGGCTCAACCGTGGCACCCACCAGCGCACGCACGGCAGGCGTATCGAAGATGTCCTCGTTCTCGAGCCACTGCTCTTGCAGATGCGCACCCGAGGCGAGCTCGTGTTCGACAACCTCAACAAAGCTCGAGGCGGGGCAGCCGTATACGTCGACGCCGGCATCTAGGTCCTGAATGGCGCGCGTGTAAGCGCCCGAGCGAATGGTGAGGTTGGTGGCGAGCACGCCCACGCGACGCGTGCGGGTGCTGTTGATTGCCGCACGGGCACCCGGCGCGATCACGCCGATCACGGGAACGTCGAGCACCTGCTGGGCCAGACGCAAGGCCGCAGCTGTCGCCGTGTTGCAGGCGATGACCATAATCTTGACGTCGTGCTTCGACAGCCAACGGCCCGCCTGCAACGCAAACGAGCGCACCTCATCCTCGGTGCGCGTGCCGTAGGGGCAGCGTTTGGTGTCGCCGAAGTAGTAGACGGACTCATGCGGCAGCGCCGTCGCGATGGCGCGCGCAACCGTCAGACCACCCAAACCAGAATCGAACACGCCAATCGGGCGCGTGTCGCCTGCCGGATTCTCGATATCGGACATTACCTCACCAGTCTCTCTCG
The DNA here is from genome assembly GCF_003470945.1 of Collinsella sp. AM23-17. Taxonomy (NCBI): domain Bacteria; kingdom Bacillati; phylum Actinomycetota; class Coriobacteriia; order Coriobacteriales; family Coriobacteriaceae; genus Collinsella; species Collinsella sp. AM23-17. The sequence goes on from NZ_QRHU01000032.1 coordinate 7,556, forward strand.
AAAAGACATGTCCAAGTGCGGCGACGCCGCGCTACGAACGCGCCGCGACCAGCAGCTCTGCCGTCGCCGCCCAACCGTCGACAATTTTGCCGCGCGTAACGAAAGCGTTCTCGCAAGCAGCCAGGAACTCGGGCGCGCCGGCGCTCGTCAGGCCATTCTCGACCAGGCAGAACGTGCCCACGTGATCGGCCATGTAGAAGTCGGACTCGGAGTCGCCGAGCGCGAGCGTCTCCTCGCGCTCGATCCCCAGGTGCTCGCAGAAACGTGCGATGGCAACGCCCTTGTTGAGGCCCGCGGGGTTGATGTTGAATGCGCGACCGTCCTCGACGCGATCGAGCTCGAGCGTCGTCGGCTTGGACAGATGCGTCAGGTGACCGTTACAGGCCCACACCAGGCCACAGCCGGCCTCGTCGAGAATGGCCTGCGCCTCGTCATCGGGGATGTCGCCGCGCATGCCGACGGTAACCTCGCGGTACTTGTAGCCGGTCGACATGTCGTTGTGATACTCGATCTTGTGCGGCCAGCGGGCGAGGATCTTCTCGCACACGCCAGTCTGCTCGATCACCTGGTGCGGCGTGAGACCGCAAGATGGGTCGTAGGGCATGTCGCCGGTCAGATACTCCCAATCGTTGGCTTTGAGGTCGTACATGACCAGGCCGCCCATCTCACCAATGTAGGAGTTGAGGCCGAGCACGCGCGCGTCCTCGTGGATCATGGTACGGTTGCGGCCCGAGGTGGGAACCACCTGAATGCCAGCGCGGGCAAGTGCCACGACGGCCTCGACGAGTTTGGTCGAGGGGTTACCGTCGTTGTCGCGCAGCACGCACGAGCCGGGCGCGAGCATCGTGGCATCCAGGTCGGTAAAGACGTACTTGACCTTGGCCAAGCGCTCGCGCATCTCGCCCGAAAGCTCGGCAACGGTCGGCAGGGTGTTGTGGGACATGGTTACTCCGTTTACGTAGAAGGGTTTGGACTTGGACGGCATGTTTTGATTGAGGGAACACGCTTATGGCGACAGCGCACTCAGGGCGCCGCCGCCATCATGGTTCATTAGTCAAACTGGGTAACATCGATCAGGCGATTGGCCAGCGAAAGGTCGCTCTCGATGGGCACGAACTCGTCGCCCACGTGCATGAGCTCCTCGTCACCCTTTGCCAGCAGCAAGACAATGGTGGGAGCATCGGGGTTGACGTACTCCTCGCGCGCCGCTTTGAACGCCGCATGCACAGCGGCTTCGCGGTCGAGGATGATCTTGTTCGGCGTATCGTCGGGAACATGCTCGGCAAGCTCGCGACAGACCTTCATCGGGTCCTCGTGAGCCGGGTCCTCGTTGGCAAAGATCATCAGGTCGGAATATGGTGCGGCCTCGCGCGGAAGCTGCTCGCGGCGCTCCTGCGCCTTGCCGCCGGCAGCGCCAAACACTGCAATGACTGGACTAGCGGGAAACGCGCGCTTGACCGACGAGAAAAGCGAACGGAACGAAAGCTGGTTGTGCGCATAGTCAACGACGCAGATCACGCGGCCGTCCTTCGACTCCACGACCTCCATACGGCCCGGTACACGCAGTTTGGAGAGGCCCTTCTTGATAGCCTCGATACCGATGCCGATCTCGTGCGCAGCGGCGATAGCGACCAGCGCGTTTTCCACGTTAAAGTCGCCCGCGATGCCCAGCAGGACCTTCTCCCCCGCCTCGGACTCGTCGGCACACAGGCCATGCAGGTTAAACTCGATGTTAAAGCCGACCATGCGCACATCGCTCGCCCACAGGCTTGCCTCGGGATGCTCGACGCCAACGGTCACCAAGCGCTCGGCCGTCAACGCTGCCTCCAACACACGGTCAACCTCTTCGGTGCCCAGATTCACCACGGCGGTCTTTGCCTGGTCAAAGATCCTGAGTTTGCTCTCAAAATAATCCTCAAACGTGGGGTGTTCGATCGGCGAGATGTGGTCACGGCCGATGTTGAGGAAGCACGCCACGTCAAACGGCAGATTCTCGACGCGTTGGTACTTGAGCGCCTGGCTCGAGACCTCCATGACCATGGACTGGCGACCTGACGTGCGGCAGTTGGCGATATGGCGCCAGACCTCTGGGGCCTCGGGCGTAGTATTGGTGCTCTCGTAGCACTCGATGCCATCGTCGGTACTCACCGAGCCGATCATGCCGCAGGACTCGCCCGCCGCTTTGATAATCGACTGGAGCATAAAAGCGGCCGTGGTCTTTCCCTTGGTACCGGTGATGCCCACGATCTTGACGTCGTGGTCGGGACGGTCGTAGACCTCCGGCGGCAACAGGGCCATGGCCGTGCGAACGCTATCAACAACCAGCATCGCAGCACCGCTCTCCTGCGCCAGCGGCTCCAGAGACTCGACCAGCGACTCCTCGCACACAAATGCGACGGCGCCCGCATCGAGCGCCATGCTCAAAAACGCGGGCTTAAAGGCAGCACCTTTGCAAAAGAACACGTCACCTACCGAGACCGCGCGCGAATCAAACGAGCAGCCGGTCACGGCACGCTCGTCAACCTGCTCTGATGCGCGCAGCTCACCGCACACATCGAGAAGCTTGGCAAGCGTATCGACCGTGGTCACGGTCGCGGAATCCGAATGGTGCATCTTTCACCTTTCTCAGCCATTTGGCAGGGACGGTTTTTATAGTAACTGAAACGCACCCACGCAAAAACGGCTCCCGGAGGAGCCGTTACGCGCAGGCGTTCGTAAGCCGAGGCTAGGCAGCCTGAACAGCGGGCTGGTCCTCGTCGATAAAGAAGCGCTTGTACCACACCAGGAACACGAGCGGCGTATAGATCTTGCGCTGGAAATCGCCCTTGCCCGCAAAGTGCAGATCGAGCAGGTGCATGAGCTCGTCGGTATCGAAGAACTCGCTTGCCCACGGCGCGGTGAAGTACTCCTTGACATAGTCGTACCACTTTTGCTCGCGCAGCCAGTAGACAATCGGCACCGGGAAGCCCACCTTGGGACGGGTGGCCCACTCATCGGGCAGCGACTTGTTGGCAGCGTGGCGGAGTACTTGCTTGTTGCCGTTCTCGTTGATGCGGTAGCGGTCGGGAATGTGCTCGGCGAACTCCATGACTTTGCGGTCCAGGAAGGGCACGCGCAGCTCCAGCGAGTGCGCCATGCACATCTTGTCGGCCTTGAGCAGAATGTCGCCCGGGAGCCACATGTTCATGTCCAGGTACTGCTTCTTGACCAGCTCGGGCTGACCCTTCACGCGCGCATAGATGGGAGCGGCAAGCTCGAAGGCGCCATCGCCGGTGTTGTACTCGGGCTTGAGCACGCCGTCGACCTCGCGCTCCGGCCATACCAGAGCCTGTCCCAGGAACGACTTCTCGGGGATCTCGGCACCCTTGACCAGGAAGTTATGTCCCTTGAAGTACGGCATATGCAACGCCAGGTTACCGAGCGCGCGACGGATGGGCAGCGGCACCATCTTTTTGTACTTGCGGACTGGGACCGTGTCCTCGTAGTAGGCGTAGCCGCCAAAGAGCTCGTCGGCGCCTTCGCCCGAAAGCACGACGGTGACGTCCTTGCGGGCCATCTCGGCCAAGAACCACAGCGGCACGGAAGACAGGTTGGACTGCGGCTCGTCCATGTAATACTGGATGTCCTCGAGCGCACCGAAGAACTCGTCGGCGGTAATCATCTTGCGAACGTTTTCGACGCCGAGCTTATCGGAAAGCTCCTTGGCGTAGTTAGTCTCGTTGAAATTCTTGTAATCGAAGCCCACCGAGAAGGTCTTGTCGGGCATGAGGCAAGCGGCGATGTAGCTGGAGTCGACGCCGCCGGAGAGGAACGACGCGACCTTGACGTCAGCGATGCGATGGGCCTCGACGCTCTCGTGCACGACCTCATCCAGCTCGTCGACGTACTCCTCGAACGGCTTCTCGACGGCAGAGTAATCGCAATCCCAGTAGCGCTCGATGTTCATCTTGCCGGTCGGGATATCGACGGTAAAGTAATGCGCCGGCGGCAGCTTGTAGACACCCTCGAAGAAGGTCTCCTCGGTTGCCGAATACTGCAGCGTCATGTACGGACGCAGGGCCTTTTTGTTGACCGCCTTGTGGAAGTGCGGGTAGTCCAGGAAGCTCTTGATCTCGGAACCGAAGAGCACGCCCGGAGCGCCGTCGCCCGCATCGGCCATGGGATAGTAGTAGAGCGGCTTGATGCCAAAGATATCGCGGGCGCCAAAAAGCTTATTCTTCTTCTTGTCCCAGATGACGAAGGCGTACATACCGCGCAAGCGATCGAGTACTGCCTCGCCCCACTCCTCGTAGCCGTGCAGGAGGCTCTCGGTGTCGGCGCCGCAGTGGAACTTGTAGCCCTTGGCCTCGAGCTCGGAACGGAGTTCTTGGAAGTTGTAGATCTCGCCGTTGAAGACAATGACGACGCTACCGTCCTCGTTGGCCATAGGTTGGGCGCCAGCCTCGGTCAGGTCGAGGATCGACAGGCGGCGGAAGCCGAGGGCAACGCGGCCGTCGATAAACTGGCCGCCCATGTCGGGACCACGATGGACGATGCGGTCCATCATCTTGGTGAGCACCTCGGATTGGTTATCCGTCCCACCGACAAAACCGACAAAACCGCACATATACTATCCCCTCTGCTGTTGCTGGGTATCAAATCGAATCAGTAGCTTTTGAGTATACCCGAGGGCGTAAAGAGGGGCGGAATGTTCAGGCAATCTCAACTGAATCAGCTCCGCGCCGACACGCGCCAGTTACCTTTAATGGATATGAGATGAATGAGGCGATTGTTTTGCTATACTCTCTCCGCACGGGCGATTGGCGCAACGGTTAGCGCAGGTGCTTTACACGCACAAGGCTGGGGGTTCGAATCCCTCATCGCCCACCATTGAATTGGAAACGGTCCTCGCAAGGGGACCGTTTTTGTTTGGGCCCAGCGCATGGGATTCGAACCCGACAGGGTGCGAAGCTGAGGAAACGCGAAGCGTTTTCCAGCGCAGCACGCGAGGGCCGCAGGCCCGAAGCGAAAGCGGGCGGCGTCAGCCGCACGCGACATCCCTCATCGCCCACCACTGATTTGATAGGCTCCCAGCTATGGGGGCCTTTCTTTTTTGGGCCCATCGCGGGGGGATTCGAACCCGACAGGGTGCGAAGCTGAGGAAACGCGAAACGTTTTCCAGCGCAGCACGCGAGGGCCGCAGGCCCGAAGCGAAAGCGGGCGGCGTCAGCCGCACGCGACATCCCTCATCGCCCACCACTAGACTGATAAGGCTCCCAGCGATGGGAGCCTTTCTTTTTTGTGCCCAGTGCATGGGATTCGAACCCGCCAGCACGTCTGTCACAAAGGCCGTGGCCAGAAAATGGCAAAAATGAGTACTGCTACCTTGCTTACAACATATCAAAAGATAGTATTTGCTTAAGTTACGAGGTGGCGCGCGCAGACGTGGTGTAAGAGCGTCCCGAGGTCCGTCGCTGCAAG
>NZ_QRHU01000033.1:0-11407 GCF_003470945.1 Collinsella sp. AM23-17
ATACGGGTGCATCATCGACGTCTTCAATACAGAAAATATCAGTGCGGAATGTTTTCAGAGCTTTGCCCTGCAGGGTCCCTGCCGTCACGCAGCAGTCAGGGAATCTGGAGTGGGCGGCGGCTTGGCTACGAGCTGGGGCTGAGGATCTGAACGAATGGGTGACGTTGCTGGGAGCGCAGGCGTTGCCGGCGATGATCACTTTGGAACTGGAATTTCCGCCTGCTAGTAAAAAGGCCTCCGGGCTGTTGCTCTGGAGGCCTTTTTGTCAATTACAGACGAATGCGTTAGTTGTTCTTGGTCAAACGCTCGACGTCGTGGGCGATCATGTATTCCTCGTCGGTGGGGATGACCATGACCGTGACGGAAGAGCCGGCGGCGCTGATGACCTGCGGGCCGTTACCCACGGCCTCGCGGTTCTTGTTGTTGTCGATGCGCACGCCAAGCCACTCGAAGCAGTCGCAGAAAGCCTTGCGGATCGACCAGTCGTTCTCGCCAATGCCGGCGGTAAAGGTAATGGTGTCCACGCCCGCCATTGAAGCGATCATGGAGCCGGCCTGCTGCATGGCCTTGTAGGCGAACATATCGAAGGCGAGCAGGCAGCGCTCGTCGCCCTCGGAGGCGCGTGTACGGATGTCGCGGGCGTCGTTGGAGATGCCCGAGATGGCAAGCAGACCAGACTGCTTGTTCATCATGTCATCGACTTCCTGATAGCTGTAGCCGCCCTCGCGCTGGAGGTAGCACACGGTGGCAGGATCAATGGAACCACAGCGAGTGCCCATCATCAGGCCGTCGAGCGGCGTGAGGCCCATCGTGGTGTCGCGGCACACGCCGTCCTCGATAGCAGCGAGCGAAGCGCCGTTGCCCAGATGACACGAAAGCAGACGGTGGCAGCGCGAACCCAGGATCTCCTTGGCCATCATCCACTCGTAGCGGTGGCTCGTACCGTGGGCGCCATACTTGCGCACGTGGTACTTGTTACACACGTCCTTGGGCAGGGCGTAGGTGTAGGCGACCTCGGGCATAGTCATGTGGAACGAGGTGTCGAAGACGGCCACGTTGGGCAGCTCCGGATACTTCTCGCGACAATACTCGATTGCCGCTGCCTCGCCGTAGTTGTGCAGCGGGGCAAGCGGTGCCACCTCGAGAATCTTAGCCATGACCTCATCGTCGACGACCGCGGAATCGTCAAAGTACCAGCCACCCTGAACAATACGATGCCCAATGCCATCAATCGTAAAGTCGGTCTTCTCGAGCTCCTCGAGCACACGTGCGATAGCCGAACGGTGGTCCGGGAAGGGGACCTCCTCGGTTTGCTTGGCGCCACCATTCTCGGAGTGGCCAAAGATGCCCATGTCCGAACCGATACGTTCGCAGTTGCCCTTGGCGAAAACCTCGCGGGTATCGGTATCCAAAAGCTGATATTTAAGGCTTGAGCTACCGGCGTTGACAACAAGTACGTTCATGAGACTCCTTTGCAGTGCGATACGGTCGGCGCAGACCCCTTAAGGCGGCCGCATGTTAATAAGAAGTTATCACAACTTAATAAATAACTATCAGGCATATCGCCCAACGAGCACAAAAGAGGGGCCGAACGGCGCTCGGTCGTCCAGCCCCTCCCCTTTTGCAATTACTTGCCGTTGACGATGCGCTCGACGTCGGAAGCGATCATGAACTCCTCGTCCGTGGGGATAACGAAAATCTTAACCTTGGAATCCTTGGCAGACAGGCACCATGCGCCGTCACCACGCAGGGCGTTGCGGGCATGATCCATCTTGACGCCCATAAAGGCCAGGCGGTCGGCCACGCCGGCGCGGACGGCAGGAGCGTGCTCACCGATGCCGGCGGTAAAGACCAGGGTGTCCATACCGCACATGGAGGTGGCCATCTCGGCAGCCTTGGCGGCAATCTTGTAGACGAACATATCGAAGGCAAGCTGGGCCTCGGGGTCACCGGCAGCGGCGAGCTCCTCGACGTTGCGGCAGTCGTTGGTCTTGCCGCCGGTCACAGCCAAAAGGCCGGACTTCTTGTTCATCATCTCGTCGACCTCGTCGAAGGTGTAGCCGCCCTCGCGCTGCAGGTAGCACACGGTAGCCGGGTCGATGGAGCCGCAGCGGGTGCCCATCATAACGCCGTCGAGCGGCGTCAAGCCCATGGTGGTGTCCATGCACTTGCCGTCCTCGATGGCGCACAGGGAAGCGCCGGAGCCGATATGGCACACGACGACCTTGCGGGCCTCGCCGTTGGTCATCTCGGCGACCTTCTTGGAGATGTAACGGTAGCTGGTGCCGTGGGCGCCGTACTTACGGATGTGCAGCTTGTCGCAGACGTCCTTGGGCAGGGCGTAAGTCTTGGCGACCTCGGGCATGTTGAAGTGGAAAGCGGTGTCGTAAACCGTGACGTTGGGCAGGTCGGGATACTGCTCCAGGCAGTACTCGATAACGTTGGCCTCGGGGTTGTTGTGCAGCGGGGCGAGCGGAGCGACCTCGCGGATCTTGGCGAGGACATCCTCGTCGACGAGGGAGGAATCGCCAAAGTACCAACCGCCCTGAACGATACGGTGGCCGATACCCTCAATCTTGACGCCGTTGGCCTCGAGGTCCTTCAGGACAACCTCGATGGCGACCTTGTGGTCGGGGAACTCGATGTTCTCGGTCACCTTCTTGGAGCCGTTGGCAGCATGGGTGAAAGTGCCGCCGGTAAAGCAGACGCGCTCGCAGGAGCCCTTTGCGGACACCTTATGGGACTTGGTATCGATGACCTGATACTTAAGGGTCGAAGATCCTGCGTTGACGACCAGAACGTTCATGTGTCTCCCTACTAACAGGCGGTGTGGCGCCGCCAGGTTACATACGCTTCAATAATAAACCCAAACGCCCTCGCGCTCGGGTTTATTGCGTTGATATATAAGTTATCGGTGCCCAAATACTCATGTCCTTTGGCTTGTAAGACGAAAGAGCGCGGGGATATACACCAAAGAAGAGGTTCCGAGTGCGACAAGCAATATGACTCGAATGCCCGCGATGCTGCTCAACACAGCATTGAACAGATAGAAAAGGATGGCGCCCACCGCCACCATCTGGCTTTGAACCGAAATCAGTGAACAGCGCATCGAAGAATCGGCTACTTTTTGAAAAATTGAGTATTTAATTGGAGCAAATAACGAGTACGCAACCGTCTGCAGCACATAGAACACGGGCAGCAAATTAGCCGGAGTAAGGGGAATCAAAAACAAAGCTGTCAGGAAAAGGCGCACGATGCCGCAAATACGCGCAAAGCGGCCCTTGTCGACATGAGCAATCGCGCAGGGCACAATAAGTCCCATGGAGGCCGAGGCAAGGAGCTGGACCGCAATGGTGACACCCGAAGCGACGGCATTCATTCCGCGACCCGCAAGCAGCAGTGAGAAAAAGTCTTCCAGGGCGACAAAAGCAAATGCCTGAGAACAGTCCATGATGAACGCTGAACGAAGAATGCCATTACCCGCAATAGCGGCACCGATCATCTTCGGGCTAATCCCATGTTCAGGTGTCGTCGCAATGCCCCCTCTTCGCATCTCAGGAATGCAGACAACGACAACCAACGTCAACACCATTGCGATGATATCTGCCGAAAGACCAATGAGATATGCACCGACGGACGAAATGAAACCGCCCACGCAAGCGGAGATGGCACAAGAGGCATAGAAAACAAATCGCTCAACGACATTAAGTCTTACGAGCTGGTCCTGAGAGACGCTGTCAATGTAAATCGCTTCGATGGATCCGCTCACACACGCAACGGCAAAACCTTTGAGAGCGAACGCACCGACTAAAAGCAGGGGAGAACGGACGAGAAGCAGGGCGGCGTAGTATCCAAGCATCCCCACGACGCCAACGAGACCGCTTGTCTTTCGTCCAAACCTATCAGCAATATAGCCAGTGGGAACTTCAAGGATGAACTTGCTCACTTGATATGCAATCATCATGCTAGAAATCGATACCATCGAAAGTCCGACGAACTCAAGGTAGACAGTTAGAAAATACAAGATGGTGCTGAAGTTCGACAGAAAAACGAACGTCATATAAAGCAAAACCGTACGGTTTTTCATGCTCCGCCCTCCAAGAGTCAGCAATCTAAATCGGAATCTTGGAAAAGCATGAGGGCAAAGCTGTCAGCTATGTGTTACAAGGCGTCAATAATCACTTGATGCCTCGAAGCCAATTAATCTCACGAAGCAAGATGACGCAATAGGTGCAGAAAAACCGTCTGGTGTCGATCAGTCCAGGAATTTTGCCGATAGCAAAAGTAGATGGGCAAGGTTACATCACGCGAACCTTCAATGGAGCACTCACTCACTTCTGACCCATCCGATGCGAGAGAGGACCCAGACAAACTCAATATCAATCCCCCGGCTTGAAGAAACTCAGTCTGAGCCCTGCTTCCGTATTCAACATCACGGAAGCGAAAATTGACGAGCTGGGCTTCGGGACATTGATTGATTGCATTGAGACAGGGTGACAAATTAATGGGAACAGCGAGCCTGCCGCCCAGTAACTCGCGAATGGTCATGGCGCCCACAGATTGATGACCCGCTGGGCATGAAAGAACCTTGAGCTCCTTTTCACCCAAATATTTTGAAGAAAGGACGCTGTCCCGTGGTTCCTCGAATGAGATAGCCGCATCCGAAATGCCAAGCACAAGTGATTCAAAGCATGTAGCCGTTGGCTGATGCCACACATCAAGGTGAATCTGAGGGTGCGAGCGTTCAAACGAGTCATACCAGCTTTCGGCAAAAAGGCGCCCCCGCCCATGAAGGCAGGGGGCGTAAAGACGAAAGTGGCCATCGGGCGAAACGCCGTCGCCCCTCGATTGAGCGTACTTTTTGAGATCGTCGACTTGTGCCAGGATCACGCGTGCACGACGCGCAAATTCTCTGCCCGCCGGAGACAAAACAGCCTCCCCCGCCGATCGGTCAAGCAAAACAATCTGATACTCAGATTCCAACTTTTTGATTGCCGACGAAACGGCCTGCGGACTCACATGAACGGCGCGAGCTGCTTTGCGCACGCCGCCATAGTTCGCCACCGCTTGAAGGTATTCGAGTTGAGAAAGCTGCATAGATTACTCCAAAGGCAGCCAAGTCGACGGACCAAGCGCCCTCAGATGAGGTTCTCGCCCAGGTTTTTGCCGCCGAGGACGTGCATGTGGAAGTGCATGACGGTCTGGCCGGCGTTGACGCCCTTGTTGGAGATGACGCGGAAACCGTCCTCCAGACCCTTGGCCTTGGCGACCTCTTGGATGGCGTGAGCCATGGCGCCCATGGTCTCGGCAGGCACGTTGTCGGCGATGTCGCTGTAGTGCTTCTTGGGGATCACGAGCGTGTGGACCGGCGCCTGGGGGTTGAGGTCATCGAAGGCGATGACCTGGTCGTCCTCATAGACAACGGTCGAGGGGATCTCGTGGTTGGCAATTTTACAGAAGATGCAATCACACATAGCTGGTTCCTTTCTCACAGACCAAGGTAATTATATTTGGTCGAGATGCTTAGAACGAGAGGTTGTCGTCCGTGTTGGCGGCTTCGCCGTCGGCGAGCACGTCGTTGCCGTCGACGTCCTTAAGGAGCACCGAGACCTTCTGCTCGGCATCGGACAGGCGGGTGCGCAGGCTCTTGAGGAGCTCGACGCCGCGGGTGTAGCTCTCGAGCGACTCCTCGAGCTCCATATCGCCCGACTCCAGGCTGCGGATGATGAGCTCCAGCTCCTGCGAGGCCTGCTTGTACGTAAGCTGCTCTACCGGGGTCTTCTCTGCCATATCTGTTTCCTTTCCTAAGGGTCTATCACTGCGAAACGCGGTCTACTCGACCGCGTTGACGGTTGCCGACACGTTACCGTCCGCCATGCGCACGCGGATGGCGTCGCCCGGCTTAAAGGTCTGGGCACTTATAGCCACACCATCGTCGCTGTACGCGATGGAATAGCCGCGGGCAAGTACCTTAAGCGGCGACAGGGCATCGAGCGAAGCCGCTGCACGGCCCAGGTCGGACGCTGGTTTGCTGAGCATCGTGCGCCCCTGATGCTCCAGACGGGAACTCGTAAGCGTGAGCGCATGGCGTTTGCCGTCGAGCCCTGAGGTGCTTGCAACCAGACGCTCGGGCAGACGCTCGAAGTTGGAGCGGAAGACCCCGACTGAGCGTACTATGGCGCCCGACAGGCGATCGGCAGTCAGTGCAAGCTCCGATTCGCGACGCTCGACCATAAATGTGGGGTCGTTGAGGCACGGGCGACACGCAGCGGCATCGAGCGCATCACCCAAGCGAGCCGTATAGGTATCCCAGGCACGGCGACCGCGCTGATCGAGCATCTCCAGGTCGACCTGGGCCGACCCAATCATCGATGCCATCGCGGCACCCAGACGCTGATGGCGCGCCTCGAGCACATCGGCCAACTCCGTCATAGCCGGCGCCACCGATTCTGCCGCCGCCGTGGGCGTGGAGGCGCGTCGGTCGCTCACCATGTCGCAAATCGAGGTATCGGGCTCATGGCCAATGCCGGTCACCACGGGCACAGGACAAGCCGCCACCGCGCGGGCAAGCTCCTCGTCATTAAAGGTCATGAGGTCCTCAAAGGAGCCGCCGCCGCGCACCAGCAAAATACAGTCGGGCGCCGGCGTAATGGAAGCGGCGCGGCGCAAGCCCTCAATGAGCTCGGCCGGCGCACCCTCGCCTTGGACCTTGGCGCCCACGCAAACAAGCTCGACGAGCGGGTTGCGACGGCGCAGCGTACGCTTGACGTCGTCGATTACCGCACCGGAAAGCGAGGTGACGGCCGCCACGCGTGAGCAAAACACCGGAATGCGGCGTTTGCGGGACTCGTCCATCAGGCCCTCGCGGCGTAGCTTTTCGGCCAACTGCGCCACCTGTTGACGCAGCAGACCCTCCCCCGCCAGCGAAAACGAGCGAGCGACAAAGCTCATGCGGCCCGTGGCCTTATAGAGATTGAAGCTGCCCTTAAAGCTCACCTGCATGCCGTCACGCAGATCGAAGGTACGCTTGAGATAGGCGCCCTTCCAGATGATGCAGTCGACGGCGGCCGAGTCGTCTTTAATCTGGAAGTAGCAGTGGCCACTTCGGGCATTGGGACCACGGAAACCCGTGACCTCGCCCAGGACGATCAGTTGCGGAATAGCATCGAGCGCACCGGCGGCGATCTCTACCGCCTGGCTCACGCTGAGCTCTTTACGCTCCTGCTCGTCCGAACCGTCGAACTCGGCGGAAACGCTATTGCCGGTTAGATTCCAACCTGCCACGCAACCTCCTTTCGTTATCGTGCACAAAGGCTCTGGCCCTGCGCAAATTCAAGTCCAACACATAGTACAGCGCCGCGGGGACACAAATCCCCGCGGCGCCCAGCGACCCAATTTGTTATCGGTTGGAGTTTCTGTTGTAGCGAGCCATAAGATAGAGCAGCTGAATAATCGAGGTGAGTGCCGCCGCCACGTAGGTAAGCGCGGCTGCCGTCAAGACCTTCTTGGCACCGTTGACCTGCTTGGAGCTCATACCCGACTGCTCAATATACGCCACGGCGCGCCGACTGGCGTCAATCTCGACCGGCAGCGTAACGAACTGGAACAGCACGCTAAACGAGAAGAAGATCAGCGCGAGGGTCGTGAGTCCCGCGATGTTCATAAACAGGCCCATGAGCAGCACGATGGTCCAAGTGTTCTGGGTAAAGTTGACGACCGGCACGAGGGCGGTGCGTACCTTCATCATGGTATAGCCGCTTTGACGCTGAGCGGCATGGCCTGCCTCGTGACAAGCGACAGCAACGCTTGCGACCGAGCCGCCCGAACGGTTGGAATCCGACAGATACAGATTGTTGTCCTGCGGGTTGTAGTGGTCGGTAAGCTCACCAGCGACGCCCTTGATACCCACGGCGTTGCAACCGTTGGCGTCGAGCATGCGGCGAGCGACCGTGGCACCCGTGTCGCCGTCCGAGCGAACCTTGGACCACGTCTTGTACGTCGAATTGATATAGTTCTGTGCGGCAAGGCCAAGCACCGTGCAGACAAGCACAACCAGCAGGTACAGCGGGTCGATGCCAAAGCCGTATCCATAGTAGTAGGGCATACGAATTCCTCCGAATCGAGTTACACGTTGGAGGCATTCTACCCACTCGCCCAGCAGGCAAGTCAGCATCGATGTTTAGGCATTGTCAGCGAAAACGGCCGAGAGCGAGCAAGGTGACGTGAAAGAGAAGCGACGCGTACTTTGGTACGCGAGCGACGATTGAACGTCAGATTGCCGCTCTCGGCCGTTTGCAGCGTCGAGCTGTTACGCGGTTTGGTAAAACCGCGTAACTATATACCTATAACAACTCAATCTTTCCGTCCTTCACGGTGAGCCCCATATTGCCCGAGAGCAGATCGTCCAGACGCGAACCCACAAGCTCAAAGCGCCAGCCTTCGCGCAGGGGGCTCTGCTCGGGATGCTCAATATAGTCGGCCAGGTCATCGCGCGAGGCAATGACCGAGGTCGCCACGCCCGAGCGCTCGGCAACTAGGCGAATGAGCGCATACATCAGGTCCGTCACGCTCTCCAACTCCGGCGAAATCTGACGGTGCCCGCGCACCATGAGCGGCAGGCGATCGTGCGGGCAGCTCGCACCGCGCTTGATGGCCATGAGCGCACCGTCCACGTCGCGCTCCCCCAACTGATCGGTACCGCGGATGCTACGGAACTCCTCAACGCGCACAGGGTTGCGCTTGACGAGCGCCAGCAGCGTGTCGTCAGACATGACCCATTTGCGCGGGATGTTGCGGCGCTCGGCGCGATCCTCGCGCCAGGCGGCAAGCTCGCGCGCGATACCCAGCTGGTGACGGCTGCACGAATTGATGCGTTTGACCTTGCGGAACGCCTCGTGGCGATCGGCGCGATAGTGCGACTCGTCGGCCAGCGGGCGCAACTCGTCGAGCACCCAGTCCACACGGCCCAGCTCGCGCAGGCGACTCATCATCTCGGTATAGGCGACGATCAAGTACTTGACGTCATCGATCGCGTACTCAATCTGCTTATCGGTCAGCGGGCGACGCGACCAGTCGGTCAGCGACTCGGTCTTGGGCAGCGAGACGCCGCAAAACGTCTGCACGAGCGCGCCGTAGGAAATCTGCTGGCGCTCGCCCAAAAAGGCGGCGGCGACCTGCGTATCGAAAATCGGTCGTGGCAGCACGCCCACGGTATGGAGCATAACCTCCATATCCTGCGAGCAGGCGTGGAAGACCTTGGTCACGCTCTCATCGGCCATAAGCTCGGCCAGCGGCGACAGGTCGTCGATTACCAGGGGATCGACCGCTACGCTCTCGGCAGGGGTGGCAATCTGGACCAGGCACAGACGCGGATGGAACGTGCGCTCGCGCAAAAACTCGGTATCGACGGCAATCGCGTCGAACTCACGGGCGCGCTGGCAAAAGTCGAGTAGAGCCTGATGTGTGGAAATGTACATATCAACCCATCGAATAAGGTTAGGCCCGAAAAACACGGGTAGGATATCGGCATTGCCTTACAACTATACTCGGTTAGTCACAGAACGGGAACGTAAGTATGCGCTGCCTTATCATCCACAACCCGGCATCGGGCCCCAGCTCAGATGAAATCTACGCGTTCACGCACGCCCTCGCGCAAGGCGGCGACGAGGTCGTGATGCGCTTTATCGGCGATGGCATGGAGCCCGAGGACGCCGTGGCAGACGTGCGCGAGTTTGATCGCGTGGTCGTTTCGGGCGGCGACGGCACCGTCTCCAACGTGCTCGATCAGATGCGCGGATGCGGTGTCCCCACGCTCATCTTCCCCTCCGGTACGGCCTGCCTGTTCTTCAACAACATCGGCAATGCCCCTGAGGCGGCGGCGCTCGCCAAGGCCTGCCGTGCCGGTCGCACGGTCAAAGTCGACATGGGCGAGCTCTTTTGGCTCGACGAGGACGGCAACGAGAAGCGCCACGGCTTTATCATCATCGCCGGCTCGGGCTTCGACGCCGAGATCATGATGAAGGCCGCTCCCACCAAAAACGACATCGGCGAGATCGCCTACTTCCTCTCTGCGCTCGCCACGCCCAACCCCACGGTGGCGCACTTTACGATTGAGCATGACGGCATTGTCGAGGAGCTCGACGGCATCTGCTGCATGGCCGGCAACACCTCGGTCATCCAAAACGACATCAACCTGTTCCCCGACTGCCGCATGAACGATGGCATGGTCGACATTGCGGTCATAGAACCCGTGCGCACCGTGCAGCTGCTGCCTACTGTGATCACCGCTGCGCTTGACCCCGCCGGCAAGGTACTCGGGCGCCCGCAGTTCAAGATCATCCAGACCAAGGAAGCCAAGATCACCTGCACCCCGTCGCTGGGCATGCAGTTCGATGGCGAGATTATCTCCAGCAATTCGGGCGTCTTTGGAGCCCGCGCGCTTCCGCAATGCCTCGACCTCATCGTCGACGAATTCTCACCGCTCGGAAAATAGGAGGACCCCATGAACGACAATCCCCTGATCGGCTTTATTGTCATCGTCTTGGCCATGCTCGTCGGTTACGCCATCAACGTGATTCACCGCCGAAAGAAGTAAATCCACATTGGTATGATATTCATCCAGTTATGGCCTCTCCCGCTGTTTATGCATTCGTCAAACAGCGGGGGATTTTCATTTCGGGCATTCCCAGCTACTTTATTCGGCTACAGTAATTACAGGGCGTCTTTATTAAAGTAAAGCTGCAAACTGAGTACGATTAACCGCTCATCGCATATTTCATCACGCTTATCGAGTAAGTTTCTTTCATAGATGAATATTGTTTCCAGTTCGTTACGCTAATGAGGTGTCTTTATTGGCTGAAGCCCTCTGGCGACAAAGGGCTTTCGCTCGCTGGGAGGGAAAATGAGGAAAACTCGCCCCGTCAACGCGCTCAAGAAGCTAGGCATAGGCCTCGCCTTTGGAGCTGCGACCATCATGTCCATGCCGACATCTGCGCTCGCCTGCACGCAAATGTACATGGGCAAAAACCTTACGGCCGACAACAACACGTACTATGGTCGCGCCGAGGACTTTGGCCCGCGCTACCTCAAGCACTTTGGCATTGAGCCGTCGCATGCCCCCGGGTATACCTACGGCTCAGACGAGTCCGGCTTCTCATACAGGTCGACCAAGACTACATATCGTTATAGCTACGTGCGCGATCATCCTTCGCAGTGGCACGGGCGCTATGATGCCTACTCTGAGGCAGGCATCAATGAGAAGGGCGTGTCCTGCTCCGCAACGCTGACCACCAACATGAACGATAAAGCCGCCAAGGCAGACCCCCTGACCGACACTGGCATTGGCGAGTATAGCTAGGTTGATTTCCGATCTCAGCCGAACACATTGAGCAAATAGGCCGTTCCCGCA
>NZ_QRHU01000034.1:0-10709 GCF_003470945.1 Collinsella sp. AM23-17
CGAGCGCAAAATGGATTCTAAAAAACACCTTGCCAAATAGGAGCGTCAGGACGCAAAGAGGCTCCGCCGCGCGAAGCGCGCAGCGGAGCCTCTTTGCATGTCCGAGGACGTTTTCAGAGCTTTGCCCTGCAGGGTCCCGAGGGGATATGTAAGCTATTCAGCCATCTGAGCCTGGACGGCGGTGATGGCCACGACACCCACGATGTCGTCGGCAGAGCAGCCGCGCGACAGGTCGTTGACCGGCTTGGCGATGCCCTGCAGGATGGGGCCGTAAGCGTCGGCGCCGGCGAAGCGCTGGACCAGCTTGTAGCCGATGTTGCCGGCCTCGAGGTCGGGGAACACGAGCACGTTGGCCTTACCGGCGACGGAGGAGCCGGGAGCCTTGAGCTGGGCGACGGTGGGGACGATAGCAGCATCGAGCTGCAGGTCGCCGTCGATGGCGAGCTCGGGTGCCTTTTCCTTGCAGAACTTCACGGCCTCCTGGACCTTCTTGGCGACCTCGCCACCGGCGGAGCCCATGGTGGAGTAGGAGAGCATGGCCACGTGCGGCTCAACATTGCCCATGAAGGTGGACCAGGAGTGAGCGGAGGCGATGGCGATCTCGGAGAGCTCGTCGGAGGACGGGTTGATGTTGAGGCCGCAGTCGGCGAAGATCAGCGTGCCGTCGGTGCCGAACTGCGGGGTGTCGGTGCACATCACGAAGAAGGCCGAGACCAGCTTGGTGCCCGGGGCGGTCTTGAGGATCTGAAGCGCGGGGCGCAGGGTGTCGGCGGTGGAGTGGCAGGCGCCGGAGACCAGGCCGTCGGCGTCGCCCATCTTGACCATCATAGTGCCAAAGTAGGTGGCGTCCATCACCTGGGCGCGAGCCTGCTCGATGGTAACGCCCTTCTTGGCGCGGAGCTCGGCAAACTTCTGTGCGTACTCCTCGTGCTTCTCGGCGTTGCGCGGATCGATGACGGTGGCGCCGGGGACGTTGATCTCGTTGGGATCGCCCAGGATGACGATGTTGGCCAGGCCTTCCTCGATGATCTTGTTGGCCGCGACGATGGTGCGCGGATCCTCGCCCTCGGGCAGGACGATGGTCTTAAGGTCGGCCTTGGCGGCAGACTTCATACGGTTTAGGAAATCGCTCATGTTACTCCTTGCAAGCGTTTCGCTAAGCTCCAGGCCCTCGGCTGTACACGAATAAACCCGCTGCTAGCGGGTTTACCTTTCAATAATGTACGCCGCGGTGCTTGAGCTTTCCTTGTGTGGCAAGCTCATTATAGGACGCATTAGCGCTATAATCGCTCTGATAAATATGTCTCGACGTATGTTCGAGAAAAAGCCCAGTTAAAAAGCGTGTGGCTTTTGACAAGGAGTATCGATGCAGATTACCTCAGGCCTGCCTGAAGGCTTTAATGCCGGTGCGTACGACATGATCGTTGTCGGCGCCGGTTATGCCGGTGCCGTTTGCGCCCGCCGTCTTGCCGAAACTATCGGCTATCGTGTTGCCGTTTTGGAACGTCGCGGCCACATCGCGGGTAATGCCTACGACTGCACTGACGAGGCCGGAATCCTGGTCCACGAGTACGGTCCGCACATCTATCACACTTTTAATGAGCGCGTCCATAACTTCCTGTCGCGCTTTACCAAGTGGACGGACTACCAGCACAAGGTGCTCGCCAACATCAACGGCACCCTCATGCCCGTACCCTTTAACCATGCGAGCCTCAAGCTCGCCTTTGGCGATGAGCGCGGCGAGGAGCTGTATCAGAAGCTCGTGGAGACCTTTGGCAAGGACGTCAAGGTGCCCATTATGGAGCTGCGCAAGAAGAACGACCCGGATCTTGCCGAGGTCGCCGATTATGTCTATGAGAACGTCTTTTTGCATTACACCATGAAGCAGTGGGGCCAGACGCCCGACCAGATCGACCCCTCGATCACCGGCCGCGTTCCCGTCTTTGTGGGCGATGACGATCGCTACTTCCCGCAGGCTCCTTTCCAGGGCATGCCGCAGGACGGCTATACCGCGCTGTTCGAGCATATGCTCGATCACGATCTGATCGACGTATTCTGTGACGTAGACGCCCGTGACCTCTTTGAAATCGACGAGACCACCGTCAAGATCGACGGCAAGGTCTATGGCGGCGAGATCGTCTACACCGGTCCGCTCGACGAGCTATTCAACCTCGACCTGGGCGCGCTGCCGTACCGCACGCTCGATATGAAGTTCGAGACGCTCGATATGGACCAGTTCCAGCCCGTGGGCACCGTCAACTACACCACGAGCGAGGACTATACGCGCATCACCGAGTTCAAGAACATGACTGGTCAGGTCCTGCCCGGCAAGACCACCATCATGAAGGAGTACTCCAAGGCCTATACGCCCGGCTCGGGCGAGACGCCGTACTACGCTATTCTGGAGCCCGAGAACCGTGAGCTCTATGAGCGCTACCTTGAGCGCGTCCAGAACCTGACGAACTTCCACCCGGTGGGTCGTCTGGCCGAGTATCGTTACTACGATATGGACGCCGTGACCAATTCTGCCCTCGATCTTTCGGATGAGATTATCGCCTGCCATGCATAAAGTCATAACATTCGGTATTCCCTCGTATAACGCCGCCAAGGATATGGACCATTGCATCACCTCCATCTTGGAGGGGAGCAATTACGCCACCGATATCGAGATTATCGTGGTGGACGACGGCTCCAAGGACGAGACGGCCGCCAAGGCCGACGAGTGGGAGGCCCGTTATCCTGGAATCATCCGCGCGGTGCACCAGGAGAATGGCGGCCACGGTATCGCCGTCCTCTCGGGCCTGCGTGAGGCGCATGGTACGTACTATAAGGTCGTTGACTCGGACGACTGGCTCGACGGTGCGGCGCTTTCGACCATGCTGTCGATTCTGCGTGGCTTTGAGGAGCGCGACCAGCGCGTCGACCTGTTTATCTCGAACTACGTGTACGAGAAGGTTTACGAGGGCACGCATACCGCTATTGGCTACAAGTTTGCCCTGCCGCGCAAAAAGATTTTCTCTTGGGACCAGATCGGACACTTCCGTCCCGATCAGAACCTGCTCATGCACAGCCTGTGCTATCGCACCGACGTACTGCGCGAGTCCAATCTGCCTATGCCGGCACACACGTTCTACGTGGATAATATCTACGCATACGTGCCGCTGCCGCGCTGCAAGACCATGTACTACGCCGACATCGACCTCTATCGCTACTTTATCGGTCGCGAGGGCCAGAGCGTCAACGAGGCTACGATGGTCAAGCGCCTGGGTCAGCAGTTCCGCATAACGCGCATCATGATGGAATCGTTCCACCTGTACCAGGACGTTGAGTCCTCGCGTCTGCGTTCGTACATGATGGGCTACTTCACCATGATGATGGCTATTTGCTCGGTGCTCACCAAGCTTTCCGAGGAAGATTGTGCCGATGAGCGCCTGAAGACGCTGTGGAAGGACCTGAAGGAGTACGACGAGCGCATGTATCGTCGCGCTCGCTACGGCGTGGTCGGATTCTTTACCAACCTGCATGGACGGGCCGGAGACAAAACCACACTCGGCCTATACCATCTTGCCTCAAAGATCTTCAAATTCAACTAGCTGCTGAGTAATCGCTGCTGATAGGTTGACTGGGCCCCTTGGCCTTTAGTTTGCTACTGCGAACAGTCCTGCTCGCACGGAAAGCACATTAAGTGCTTTCCGGCTCGTGCGGAACTTGTATCAAACTAAAGGCCAAGGGGCCTCTGCTATAAGAATCGATTGTCAGGAAGTTGAATTTGAAGATCTTCGACGCGTGGTACAAAGGGGCCTGGGCTGAAAAGAATTTGGTTGGTAGGTTGCCCGGTGGGGTTTGGTTATGTTTGTCGCGAGTTCCGCACGAGCCGAAGAGCACTTAATGTGCTCTTCGTGCGAGCCAGGACTGTAGAGCAGCAAACATAACCAAACCCCACCGGGCAACCGGACGAGCTAGTTTACTTTGCGGCGCCGGGTATGCCGTGGGAGGTTTTGGCGTTTTTGGCTCCGTTTACGATGGCGGTCTGTAGGGCCCTTACGGCGAGCATGCCCAGCAGGTCTAGGGGAACGGCGGCGCTTGCCTGGGCGCCCAGTTTGCCGCTGGCGAGGGTGTAGATGGTGTCGCCGTCGTTGGTGGTGTGCGTGGGACGGATGGCGTGTGCGTAGGCGTCTGCGGCCATCTGGGAGACCTTGGTGGCTTGTGCCTTAGTGAGTTCCACGTTGGTGACGATGCAGCTGATGGTGGTGTTGGTGCGGTCGAGCGGCATCTGCATGGATCCGGCGGCGGCAAAGGCTGCGAGCTCCATGTCGACGATCTGGTCGCTATCTGCTGCGGCGCGCATACCAGCGACCCATTCGCCGGTGAAGGGGTCGACGACATTGCCGCAGGCGTTGACCGAGACCACGGCACCCACCTTAACAGGGCCGAGTGCCACGGCGGCAGCGCCTAGGCCGGCCTTCATGCAGGTGGCGGGGCCCATGAGCTTACCCACGGTAGCGCCCGTGCCGGCGCCTACGTTGCCCTGTTCGAGCTTGGTGGGGGTGTGGTCGAGCGCCTCGCGCACGGCGGCGATGCCGGCCTCAATGTCGGGGCGAACGGTGGGGTCGCCAAAGGCAAGGTCGAAGATACAGCTGGAGCACACGATGGGCACCTGCGTGGGGCCGACGGGCAGACCAATGCCGCGGCTCTCGAGTTCGCGGGCCACGCCGCTTGCAGCCTCGAGGCCAAAGGCCGATCCGCCCGAAAGGCAGACGGCGTGGACCTTATCGACGGTGTTTTCGGGACGCAGCAGGTCGGTCTCACGCGAAGCGGGGGCGCCACCACGTACGTCAACGCCACCGGTGGCACCCTCGGGCGCCACGATTACGGTGCAGCCGGTGCCAGCCTCCTCGTCCGTATAGTTGCCAAAGCAAAAGCCATCGACATTGCAAACATCGATGGCTTCGAGCAGTGTGTCCATGTGTTCTCCTATCGGTTTTCCGCCGGGCCTTATGCCCGGTCGGGATCCGTACGGTACGGCAAAATTGTAGGCGCTGGGGGATACCCAGCGCCAGATGCAATTACGAGAGTTTTTGAATCGCGCGTGCGACGCGAGCGATGGGCAAGCCCACCACGTTGTAGAAGTCACCCGAAATATCGTGCACAAGCATGCGGCCGCCTGTGCCTTGGATGCCGTAGGCCCCGGCCTTGTCCATGGGTTCGCCGGAGGCAACATAGCGCTCGATCTGCTCTTCGGTAAGCTCATAGAACGTCACGTCGGTCACATCGACAAACGACAGGCTCTCGGCGGCATGCGGAGCTGTAGCGTCGCCGGCTTTAACGATGCAGACGCCGGTTGCGACCTGGTGCGTGCGGCCCGAAAGCTCGCGGAGCATGGTGCGCGCCTCGTCCCCGTCTGCCGGCTTGCCCAAAATTTGGCCGTCAAAGGTGACAATAGTATCGGCCGCGACGGTCAGTTCGTTGGGCTCGGCATGCTCGGCGGCAACGGCGGCGGCTTTGGCACGCGCCAAGCGCTCGACGAGTGTAAGCGGAGCTTCGCCATCAAAAGGCGTTTCGTCGATATCTGCGGGAATCACGCGAATGTCATAGCCCGCCTCACGCATCAACTCGATGCGGCGCGGTGATTGCGAAGCCAAAATCATAGCTGAATGCCCTCGGCAACCTTCTCGACAGCCTTGTCGCCGGCGAGCGTGCGCAGCAGCTCAAGCGCAAAGGGGAGCGACTGGGCCATGCCGCTGGCGGTGATGATGTTGCCGTCTTGCGTAACCTTCTCGCCGGTATAGGCGCCTTCGGGGAAGCTCTTCTCAAAGCCAGGGAAGCACGTGGCGTGGCGCCCCTCGAGCAGGTCGAGCTCACCCAGGATAAACGGGGCGGCGCAGATGGCGGCGACGTGTTTGGCGGCGGCGAACTCGCAGACCACGTCGCAGACGCGCTGGTCGGCACGCAGGTTGGTGGCGCCGGGCAGGCCGCCAGGTAGCACGACGCAGTCGTACTCGTCAAAGTTGATCTCGTCAAAGAGCGCATCGCAGGTCACGGGAATCTGCAGCGAGCTTACGACCTCGCGCGTGGGCATGATCGAGACAAGCGTGGCGCGCACGCCGCCGCGACGCATGACATCGACCATGGTCAGGCATTCAATAGTTTCAAAGCCATCGGCGGCGAGAACGGCAACGCTGGGCATGAGGGTTCCTTTCATAGGCGGCATACAATTAGCCGTCTTATACCCCGAAGACCTCCGCTTGCCACGCTCGATTTCCCAATGATTTTTCTGAGCAATGATTGAGTGACTAGTTGCGCCTAAGGTGGACGACGGTTTCGCAGTGGAAGGTTTGCGGGAATAGGTCGACCGGCGTGATCTTCACGGGGGAGAAGGTGCCTTCCTCGACAAAGCGCTTGAGGTCGCGTGCCAGGGTGGCCGGATTACAACTCACATAGGCGACATCGCGGGCGCTCGTGCTCGCGATGAGGTCGATGGCTTCGGGCGCCAATCCTGCGCGTGGCGGATCGACTACCAGGACATCGGCGTCCTGGTCGGGGAACTCGCGCACGGCATCGCCGCCGATGACATCGACGTTATCGAGCTTGTTGATCTCCAGGTTGCGACGCAGGTCGCGCACGGCCGGGCCGTAGGCCTCGACGGCGGCGACGTAATCGCAGCGGCGGGCGAGCGGTAGGGTAAAGGTGCCAGCACCGCAGTACAGGTCCACGGCTAGCTCGTCTTCCTGCGGGTCGAGGGCGTCCATGACGAGCTCAATCAAAATCTCGGCGCCCTTGGTATTGACCTGGAAAAACGACGGGGCAGATAAGCGCATCTGGCCTTCGGCGATATTCTCGGTCCACGAGCCCTCGCCGGCGAGCATCTCGACTTTGGAGACACGGCGGGCTTTCTTTTCGCCCTTGCTCATCACGCGCACGATGCTCGTGGGATGAGCGGCGTCCGCCAGCACGCGGGAGACCTGCGAGCGCGGAAAAGAGCCTGTAGGCGTCCAGAGTGCGACCTCGAGTGCCTTGGTACGGCGCGATGCACGAATGCCCACGCGTTCGAGTCCCAAGTCATGGCTGCCGCTTAGATAGTTGAGTGCGCCGACGACCGATTTGAGCGCCTTCGGGAAGCGCTTATCGAACAGCGGGCACGCATCGACGGTCACGATTTTGCTGGGGTCGACACCGTGCATGCCAAGGCGCACGCGACCGTTGACGACGGTCGGTTCGAGCTCGATTTTATTGCGGTAGCCCCAGTCGTCCTTGGTGTGGCAGATGGGCTGCACCAACTCATCGACCTGCTCAGGAGCGAACTTGCCGATGCGCTCGAGCGTGGAGCGCAGGTTTTGCTCCTTGGCGGCGAGCTGTGCCGTGCGTGAGAGATTGCCCCACGAGCAGCCGCCGCAGATGCCCACGTAGGGGCAGGGGGGCTGAATGCGATCGGGGCTCGGCTCCAGAATCTCGGTGGTGCGGGCGCGCATGAACGACTTGCCGTCCTGTACGACCTCGGCCTCGACGGTGTCGCCTGCCACGGCACCCTGCACAAAGACGGCTTTGCCGTTGTCGGCGTGCGCCAGCCCGTCGGCGCCGTAGGTCATCGATTCTATAGTGAGCTTCATATCCCTGCCTGTCATTCGTGTTGTTGCTCGCACCATGGTAGCAGGGAAAAGCGCCCCGCATCCGAGGCTTTCCTCAAATGCGGGGCGCTTCTACAAACTGCTTCTACAAACGACTATTTCGTCTTGCCGGTAATGAGCGTCTTAAGACCCAGGCCGATCAGGCCCAGGCCCATGCGCACACGACCGGGGCGATGGCGCTCGATGGCCTTGGTCTTGCCGGCGGGCTTATCGCGACGGGCGCTCGTCTCGGGTGCGGGCTTAGCTGCCTGCGGCTCGGGCTGAGGTGCAGGTGCGGGCTCGGGCTCAATGACGGTCGCCTGGACCTTCTGAACCTCGGGTGTGGCCGGCTGCGGCTTAGGAGCAGGGGCGGGCTTTGCCTCAATGACGGGCTCGGGCGCGGCCTCGGCGTTGCGGTAGGCACGCTCCAGCAGGGCTTCCTGCGAGTTGAAGGGTTTCTCACCCTCTGCGCGCTCCACGGGGACCCAGGTGCCGTCGCTCGTGAGGCTGCGGGCCTTCACGTTGTCGCGCAGCTGCATGCTCATGTACTCGTGCACCAGGGCGCGGCAGGTGGGGTCGAGCACGGGGAAGGCGATCTCCACGCGGTGCTCGGTGTTGCGTGTCATCATGTCGGCCGAGCTCAGATAGATCATGTCCGAGTCCACGCCAAAGGCGTAAACGCGCGCATGCTCCAAAAAGCGTCCGACGATAGAACGGACATGCACGTTCTCGGTCTTGCCAGGAACGCCCGGCTTGAGGCACGAGATGCCGCGGATGATCATGTCCACGCGGACTCCTGCGCACGATGCCTCGGCGATCTTGTCGATGACCTCGCGGTCGGTGAGCGAGTTGAGTTTAAAGAACACACGGGCGGGCTCGCCGGCGAGGGCGCGCTGGATCTCGCGGTCAAGCCCGCGCATGATGAGCGGTTTCAGTCCGACGGGCGCCACACCCAGGAAGCGGTAATCGCCGCGCAGGTTGCCCAACGACAGGTTGCGGAAGAACAGGTTGGCGTCCTCGCCGATGCCGGGGTGAGCGGTCATGAGCATAAAGTCGCTGTAGAGTTTGGCCGTCTTCTCGTTAAAGTTGCCGGTGCCCAGCAGCGTCAGGCGCGTTAGCGCCATGCCCTCGCGATAGGTGAGCTGGCAGATCTTGGAGTGGCACTTAAAGCCCTCGGAGCCGTAGATGACGGTGCAGCCGGCCTCTTCCAGGCGCTCGGCCCACTCGATGTTGTTCTGCTCGTCAAAGCGCGCGCGGAGCTCCATGAGCACCGTGACCTCTTTGCCGTTCTCGGCGGCATCGATCAGTGACTCGCACAGGCGGCTCTGCTTGGCCACGCGGTAGAGCGTGATGCGCAGTGAGATGCACTCGGGGTCGTAGGCGGCCTCGTGCACCAGATCCAGGAAGGGGTTCATGGCCTCATAGGGATAAAAGAGCAGCTTGTCGTGCTGAAGTACCTGCTCGCGGATGGAGCGGGTCATATCGATGGTGGGGTTGGGCTGCGGCTTAAACGGTGTAAAGAGCAGCTCGTTGCGCAGGTGCTCGGGAATCTTGCCCTCAATGCCAAAGACGTAGCCTAGGTCGAGCGGGATATCGCAGGTAAAGACAGAGCGGCGCGAAAGCTCGAGCGCCTTGCGGATGGTCTTGAGCGTCGCCTTCTCGAGCGACCCCGAGACCGCGAGCACCACCGGCTGCAGGCGCAAGCGTTTCTTGAGGATGCGCTTCATGTGCTGACGGTAATCCTCTTCCTCCTCGACGCCCTCGCCGTCCGGGTCGATGTCGGCGTTGCGGGTGACGCGGATGAGCGCGCGGTCGAGCGGCTTATAGGAGCCAAAGCAGCTGTCCAGGCAGGCGAGGATGACGTCCTCGAGCAAGATGTAGGAGTAGGTGCCGGTGGGCGAGGGGATCTCGACCACGCGGTTCATCGAGGTGGGAATCTCGATAAGGCCCAGCAGACTCTCCTCGTCGGTGACGCCGTCCAGGCCGCAGGCCAGGTAGAGTGCGCCGTTGCGCAGGTTGGGGAAGGGGTGGCGCGGGTCAATCACCAGCGGTGAGATGACCGGCGACACGTAGGCCTGGAAGTAACGGGTGACAAAGGTGCGCTCCTCGGGCGTAAGCGAATCGATGCGGGCGCGGTGAACGCCCAGGGTGTCGAGCTTGCCCTCGATGCTCTTAAAGATGGACTCCCATCGGGTAAGGAGCCCGGGCATTTCGGCCATGACAGCATCGACTTGTTCGGAGGCGGTCATATTGCTCTTGTTGTCGACAGGCTGTTTTTTGAGCTCTGCCAGATCGGACAGGCCGCCCACGCGCACCATGAGAAACTCATCGAGGTTAGACTCGAAAATCGACACGAACTTTAGCCGCTCGAACAGCGGAACGGTCTCGTCGAAGGCTTCGTCAAGCACACGGTTGTCAAAGCGCAGCCAGCTGAGCTCTCGGTTCTGCGTGTACGAGAGGTCGCGCGGCGGCTTACGCAGCTTTGCAGCGGCTTGCTTTTTTTCGATTTTGCTCGGCATATGCATCTGTCCGTTCAGTCCCCGTGGGGGACGGTTGCCTAACACTATTCACTATTGTCTCAATTTAGTCGACCTATGGCACGGACGTATCGCGTGAACGGTATCTTTACCTACTTCTTACGCTGACAAGCCATAGAGCTGACGCCCTTCGCGTTGTGAAAAACGGTCTATATCCTCACTCAACTGGTGAGTATGTGTGAATAAGAATGATAGGTAGCTGAATATCATCGAATACAGACAGAAACACGAACAAGCGTCATTTATATACATAAAACCGTTTTAGATATGCAATTCTTAATCGAAAGATTGGAGTTGTAATTGCGAATGATTTTTAGGAAAAAAGAGCATTTACCTTAGAAAAGCTACTTTAGAACGCCGAAGTGCATTATGGGGGAATCATATTCGATATACCGTTCATCGAACTTTGTTGACCGTTCGGGGGCGAGGTGGAATTGCGGTTGGAATTTGGATATAACTAGAGCTGTCAGCAAGCAGCATCCGTTACGGAAGGGTGCTGAGAGATTCGGCCGAAAGGCCCGAAAGAAAGGTAGGAGGCCATGACGAAAGGTCTGCACGTGCCTTCCGA
>NZ_QRHU01000035.1:0-10256 GCF_003470945.1 Collinsella sp. AM23-17
ATACGGGTGCATCATCGACGTCTTCAATACAGAAAATATCAGTGCGGAATGTTCCGGAGAGAAACCCCGTCACGCCCCCGGATTCCCTGCGTTTACGGCCTTGAGGTCGACGTGGGCGGAGGATTTGGTTGTTGGGAATACGTGTCCCGGTCGCTGTTTCGCGGCTTTGCCGCGAAAGGCGCGCCGCTTTGGGGCGAGTGGAGGATGTGGTTGTTGCAGTGGCTTGTCCCCTTCGCTGTTTCGCGCTTTGCGCGAAAGGCGCGCTACTTTGGGATGGGCGGGGAACGTGGTTGTTGCGGCAACTGATCCCCGCCACAAATTACCCTCGGCATACTTGCGCGAACGATTGCTCGTGCTACACTTGCAAGTGCTGTTTCAGGGCGGGGTGGAATTCCCCACTGGCGGTAAATCGGGCGGTGCCAAAGGGGTGCCGCGGAGCAGGCGAGATGCCTGCGGCCGAGCCGATGAGTCCGCGACCCGTGTGTGCGTTGGTTCGCATGCCGGCTGAACTGGTGAGATTCCAGTACCAACGGTTAGAGTCCGGATGAAAGAGGCAGGTGATCTTATGTCTGAACAGTCGCAGCATATCCATTTTGAGAACACGAATAGGTGGAGCACCAAACAGCTCGTTACCATGGCGCTGATGTGCGCCTTGGGCGCCCTGTTTATGTATGTGCAGCTGCCCATTCTTCCCTCGGCGCCGTTTTTGACGTATGACCCGTCGCTGGTGCCGGCGATGGTGTGCGGGTTTGCGTATGGTCCTGGTGCCGGCACTGCTGTTGCCGCCATGGCGATCGTTATCCATGCGCTCACCACGGGTGACTGGGTCGGCGCGCTTATGAACCTGGTTGCCACGCTGGGCTACATTCTGCCCGCGGCTATCGTCTACCAGAAGATGCATACCTATAAGGGTGCCGTGATTGGCCTGGTGCTCGGCGTCATTGCCGCTACGGCGTTGTCTATGGTCGCAAACCTTACCATTGGCGTATGGTTCTGGTATGGCTCGGTCGATGTGATCGCCCCGCTTATGATTCCTGCCGTGCTGCCGTTCAACCTTATCAAGACCGTGCTTAACTCGGTGTTGACGCTAGCGGTGTATAAAGCAGTCTCCAACCTCATCACGCCTAAAAAGGACCAGGTCAAAGGCCGCGCATGATTGAGTGTCGAGGCGTTTCCTTTAGCTATGACGGTGCCGTACCGGCACTCGACGGCGTCGATCTGAACATCGAGGACGGGGAGTTTTTCTGCATCCTCGGTGGCAATGGGTCGGGCAAGTCGACGTTTGCCAAGCATCTGAATGCGCTGCTGCAGCCCGATGCGGGCACGGTACGTATCAACGGTATGGATGCGTCCGATCCCGAGCTGGTCTACGACATTCGTTCGACCGCAGGCATGGTGTTCCAGAATCCCGACGACCAGCTGGTGGCAACGCTTGTCGAAGATGACGTTGCGTTCGGTCCCGAAAACCTTGGCGTGCCATCGGCGCAAATTGCGCAGCGCGTACGCGAGGCGCTGAAGGGCGTGGGCCTGGTGGGCTTTGAGCGCCACGAGACCCATGCGCTTTCGGGCGGTCAAAAGCAGCGTGTGGCGCTTGCCGGTGTGCTCGCCATGGAACCGCGCGTGCTCATTTTGGACGAGGCGTCCTCGATGCTCGATCCGCGCGGGCGCAAGGGCCTTATGAAGGCCTGTCACGTGCTGCACGAACGCGGCATGACCATCGTGATGATTACGCACTTTATGGAAGAGGCCGCCGAGGCCGATCGTGTCGCGGTGTTTCGGGCGGGGCGCGTTGCCATGCTCGGTACGCCCGAGGAGATTCTGACGCGGGCAGATGGGCTCGTGGAGCTCAACCTGGATATGCCGGCGTCGTGCTGCTTGGGCATGGCGCTTCGTGCGAAGGGCGTGCCCGTTCATGCGCGGGTGCGCGAGGCGGATATGGTCGCCGAGATTGCGCAGGTATATGCCGACCGGAGTGGGGAAGACACCGCAGGGCGGCCTTCTGCATCCGATTCTCGTGTGCTCGACAACGTCTCCTCTGCAACCGACGGGACAGCCGTGTCGGAGCCCGTCATCGAGATTTCGCACCTCTCGCATAGTTACTCGCTGAGTGCCCGCGAGCGCCGTCGATGGCGCAAGCGCTCGGCCACTGCGGGCAAATCGAGCAAACAGGCTCTCTGGGGAAACGACCCCAGCAGTCCGTGGGCGCTGCGCGATGTATCGCTGACGGTGCGTCGCGGCGAGTTCCTGGGCTTGGCAGGTCATACCGGTTCGGGTAAGTCGACGCTGGTCCAGCATCTCAACGGTTTGATTCGCCCCCAGGAGGGATCCGTTCGCGCGCTGGGGCTCGACCTATCAAACAAGAAAGACGCCGCTGCGGTTAAGGCCAAGGTCGGCGTGGTATTTCAGTATCCTGAGCGTCAGCTGTTTGCCGAAACCGTGGCGCAGGACGTGGCGTTTGGTCCGCACAACCTTGGCTTGCCGCAAGATGAAGTCGACCGTCGCGTCGAGTCGTCGCTCTCGCGCGTGGGCCTCGACCTTTCCACGGTCGGCGACAAGAGTCCCTTTGAGCTTTCGGGCGGTCAGCAACGGCGCGTGGCATTCGCCGGTGTGCTCGCCATGGAGCCCGAAGTCCTGGTGCTCGATGAACCCATGGCGGGGCTCGATCCGGCTGCGCGCAGGGATTTCCTTGAGCTTATCGATCGGCTTCACCGCGATGGCCTGACCGTTGTCATGGTTTCGCATAGTATGGATGACCTGGCCAACTGCTGCGACCGCATCGTCGTGATGAACGAAGGTGCGGTGTTTGCCGAGGGAACCCCCGCGCAGGTGTTTGCACATG
Organism: Collinsella sp. AM23-17; assembly: GCF_003470945.1. Lineage (NCBI taxonomy): Bacteria > Bacillati > Actinomycetota > Coriobacteriia > Coriobacteriales > Coriobacteriaceae > Collinsella > Collinsella sp. AM23-17. Next base: position 2,840 of record NZ_QRHU01000035.1, read on the forward strand.
CCGATGAGCTCAAGTCGATCGGCTTGGGCGTACCTGCTGCTCAGCGCATGGCGTTGGCGCTCGCGGAGGCGGGCGTGCCGCTGCGTTGCGGCGGGCTCTATACGGTTGAGTCGCTGGCCGACGAGCTGGCAGATTTGCTGATCGGTCGCTCAGACGGTCCTTCTAACGTCGCGGACATTGCTAAATCCAAGACGGTCGCGCGAGAGGAGGGCTGCTAATGGAGGCGTTTTCGTTTGGCAGCTACTATCCCGGCGATAGTGCGATCCACCGCCTGGACCCGCGAACTAAGTTGCTCTTGGGCTTTGTGTTTCTGATCACGACGCTCACGGTCAGCAGCTTCCGCGGACTGGCCCCGGTCGCAATCTTCGTTGTCCTGATCTATACCGTGTCCCGGGTGCCGTTGCGCCGGGTCCTATCATCGATGGCACCATTGCTGGCGATTGTCGTGGTGGTCGCAGTGCTCAACCTGTTTTCCGACCAGAGCGGGCGCATTCTGTGGCAGCTTGGCTTTTTGCAGATAAGCGAGGGCTCGCTGCATTCCGCCGCCTTTATGGCGTGCCGCCTGAGCTTGATGATGGCCGGCATGAGCGCCATTACGCTCACCACGCCTACGCTCGACCTCACCGCGGGCTTTGAGCGTCTGCTCGCACCGTTTGCGCGCGTGGGGCTCCCTGCGCATGAGCTCGGCATGATCATGGGCATCGCGTTGCGCTTTATGCCGCAGTTTGCCACCGAGATGAAGCAGACGGCGGACGCGCAGGCAAGCCGCGGTGCACGCGTAACGGGTGGCCCGCTCGGCGGCGTGCGTATGCTCGGCAGTGTGGCGATTCCACTGTTCACGGGCGTGTTCCGTCATGCCGAGACGTTGTCTGCCGCCATGGATGCACGCTGCTATCACGGCGAGCAGGGCCGCACGCGTCTGCATGCACTTGCATTTCGCCGCGGGGATGCGCTGGCTGCGGTTGTGACGATGCTGCTGTTTGCGTGTGTCATCGTCGTCAACCTTCAACTTGTTTAGGCGCGATTCGAGCGCAAGAAAGGGGTCCCTATGACCGACAACGACCGCACGGCTCAGCTTGAGCGCGCCTGTTCGTATCTCAGGCGCATTCCGGCGTGGTATCTGGCCACGACCGATGTGACCGACGGGCATCAGCCTCGCGTGAGGCCGTTTTCGTTTGCCATGGTCGATGACGGTAAGCTGTGGTTTTGCACGTCGCGCGACAAGGATGTGTGGGCGGAGCTGAGTGCGAATCCCAAGTTTGAGCTCTCGGGCTGGAAGCCGGGGGAATGTTGGATCGTGTTGACCGGCGAGGCCGCACTTGAGGACGACGCGGTTGCGAGCGACAAGGTGCGTCAAGCGGGTTTTAAGCACATGGTGGGCATCGGCGAGGAACACGAGAGTGCCAACGACGGCCGCCTTGCTTTCTTTTCGGTCCGCAACATTGCCGCGCGCTTCTGTGATATCGACGGCAGCGAGGAGCGCCTGGAGCTCTAGAGCGTCTCAAATTAACTACCCGTTCCGAATTAGCTAGCGCCAGGAGGACACATGGACGGATTGAGTACGGTGTTGGAGTATCTGACGTCGGTGCCGGCATGGTATTTGGCGACGAGCGTTGACGGACAGCCTCATGTGCGTCCGTTTTCGTTTGCGCAGATCCAGGACGGCAAGCTGTGGTTTGTAACAGCGCGCACCAAAGATGTGTGGCAAGAGCTGCTGCAAAACCAGCGCTTTGAGGCCACGAGTTGGTGGCCGGGCCATGGCTGGCTCATCTTGCGCGGGCGTGCCGGCTTGGATGACCGGGCTTTAGGCGAAATGCGCGAAGCTGGGTGGAAGCATCTAGAGCGCCTGGGCGAGCACTATGAGGGGCCTAACGACCCCACGCTCGTCTTCTTTAGCGTCGAGGATCCCGAGGCTTTTATCTGCAATCACGACGAATGGGTGCCGGTCGAGCTCTAGCCAGCTGGCTCATCCTAACAACTTGGTTTTCGCATGGGCGGGCCCCGTATTGCCCGGCGCCGTTAGGAGCGCCGGTCAATACGGGGCCCGCTCCATTTGTCAATTCCTTCAAGCGAATGTGTCGGGAATGTTTCAATGCATGAATATGCAAGCCATTTACGTATTCATGCATCTTTTGGTGCTAAAGTTTCAACCCACTTCATAACGACCGCTGCGAAATGCGCATCGGTGCATAAATCGCAGACAAGGAGTCTGATATGTCTTTGAAGGTTGGAATCGTCGGCGCGGCTGGATATGCCGGAGCCGAGCTCATTCGCCTCGTCCTCGGTCATCCCGAGTTTGAACTTGCTGCCATTACGTCCAACGCCGATGCCGGCCAGCCGTTGTCTGCGGTGCACCCGAGCTTCACCGGCGTAAGCGATCTTGTCTTTACGACGCATGATGCCCCTGAGCTCAAGAACTGCGACGCGGTCTTTTTGGCCGTGCCGCACACGGCTGCCATGGCACAGGTGCCCGCGCTGCTTGCATCGGGCGTCTCCTGCTTTGATCTTTCGGCCGACTACCGTCTGAACGACGCGTCCGTTTTTGAGGCTTGGTATGCCGCCGAGCATACGAGCCCCGAGCTGCTCAAGACCCGTGCCTTCGGTCTGCCCGAGCTGTTCTGCCAGGACTTGGAGACCGCCGCATCCGACCATGCCGACGGCAAATCCGTGCTGGTCGCCTGCGCCGGTTGCTATCCCACCGCAACGAGCCTTGCCGCCGCGCCCGCCGTGCGCGCGGGCTGGGTGGCCGAGAACGGCCCCGTGATTGTCGATGCCATTAGCGGCGTGACGGGCGCCGGTAAGTCCTGCAACGCCCGCACCCATTTTTGCAGCGCCGACGAGAACTTGGAGGCCTACGGCGTGGGCAAGCATCGCCACACGCCCGAGATTGAGCAAATCCTTGGCCTGACCGATCGCGTCGTCTTTACCCCGCACCTGGCACCGCTCAAGCGCGGTCTGCTCTCCACGGTGACGCTGCCGCTCACGCCGCAGGCTCTCGATACCTTGACCCTTGAGGACGTTGTCGACCATTACAAGCAGTTCTACGCCGGTCGCACCTTTGTGCGCGTGCTCGATGCCGGCCAGCAGCCCAAGACGGCTTCGGTCGTCGGCACCAACGCTGCCCAGATTGGCCTCGCGCTCAACAAGCGCGCGGGCGTGCTGGTGGCGACGGGTGCTATCGACAATTTGTGCAAGGGCGCTGCGGGCCAAGCAGTCCAGTGCGCCAATATCGTCTTTGGCTTTGACGAGCGACGAGGCTTGCCCACAGTGGCGTGCCCGGTGTAGCACATTCGATTGTTAACGATTTGGTAGTCGGGCATCGAATGGGGCGCCACTCTTAAGCTGGTCTCATGATCACGACTGGCATGGCGCACCAACCGATGTCCGTTTTTTGTTTGACATAAGGAGTCATAAAGACGATGAATACCGAGCTGTTTGATATCAAGATTCGCGCCGTCGAGGGTGGCGTTACGGCTGCGGCTGGTTTTAAGGCTGCAGGCATCCACGCTGGGTTCCGCAAGAACCCCGAGCGTCTGGATTACGCGCTCGTCGTGCCCGATAAACCCTGTCCCGGTGCTGGCGTGTTTACCACCAATCGCTTTTGCGCGGCGCCCGTGCAGGTGAGCCGTGCCAACCTGGGCGGTACCGACAAGGGGTACGGTATCATCGCCGGCATTTCGGTCAACTCTGGCAATGCCAACGCCGCCACGGGCGAGACGGGCCTTGCCTGCGCGCGCGAGACGTGCAACATCGCCTCGCAGGTCATCGGCTGCGAGCCCCAGCAGATTCTGGTTGCCTCCACGGGTGTGATTGGCCAGATTCTGTCGATCGACACGTTTGAGACCGCCATTCCTGCTGCCTACGAGGCGCTCTCCGCCCACGGTGGCGCCGATGCCGCTCGCGCCATCATGACGACCGACACGCACTCCAAGGAGTACGCCGTATCCTACGTCAGTGAGGCTGCGGGTCATGCGGGCAATGTCTATACGGTAGGCGGAATGTGCAAGGGCTCGGGTATGATCATGCCCAACATGGCCACCATGATCGCAGTTATCACCACCGATGCCCCCGTCGAGCCTGCGGCACTTCATGCCCTGCTGCTCTCGACCGTCAAGCAGACCTTTAACAAGGTAACGGTCGATTCCGACACCTCGACCAACGACACCTGCATCATGCTTGCCTCCGGCGCCGCTGCCGCAGATGCCGAGCCTATCGTTGAGGGCTCCAATGCCTTTGACGAGTTGGCATTTGCCGTGCACGAGGTGTGCGAGAGCCTGGCGCGCAATATCGCCGCCGATGGTGAGGGCGCATCCAAGCTTGTTACGGTCAACGTTACCGGCGCCGCTAACGACGAGGAGGCCGATATCGCCGCCCGTGCCGTTGCCAACTCGCCGCTCGTTAAGACCTGCATCGCCGGCCACGACTGCAACTGGGGCCGCGTTGCCATGGCGCTTGGCAAGTGCGGCGTGAAGTTTAATCAGGAAGACGTTTCCATCGACATGATGGGCATGCCTGTCTGTCGCGACGGTCTGACTGTTCCCTTTGACGAGGACGAGGCTCTACGACGTTTTGAGGCGCCCGAGATCGTGATCTCGGCCGACCTGGGCGCAGGCGACGCGGCAACGACCGTGTGGACCTGCGACCTCACGCATGAGTACATCTCCATCAACGGCGACTACCGTTCCTAGATTCCAGGCACGCTGCGCATCTTGCCGCGATTGCGGACAGCGGAGCACGGCGCGATAACGATACGAAAGACGAGGCAGACTATGAAATTCGCACGCGATTGTCGTTCGAGCGAATCCAACGAAGCAACCGCGCAGCTGCTGTTCGAAGCGCTGCCGTGGATTAAGAACCTGACCGGCAAGACGGTTGTTATCAAATATGGCGGAGCCGCCATGGTCGACGAGCAGCTGCGTCGCGACGTGATGAGCGACATCGTCCTGCTTAAGATCATCGGCATGCGCCCCGTTATCGTGCATGGCGGCGGCAAGGCTATCAACGAGGCGCTGAGCCACTATGACATCCCCGTCGAGTTTAAGAACGGCCAGCGCGTGACCACGCCGGCGACTATGGATATCGTGCGCGAGGTGCTGGGCGGCAAGGTTAACCAGGAGCTGGTTGTCGCCATCAACCACCACGGCAACCTGGCCGTGGGCGTGTCGGGCAGCGATGCTGGCACGCTCATCGCCGAGCCGCTCGACCCCGAGCTCGGTCGCGTGGGCAAAGTGACGCACGTTAACACCGACTATATCGAGCGCTTACTCGATAGCGAGTACATCCCCGTCATCGCTACCGTCGCGGCGGGGGAGGACGGCGGTTTCTTCAACATCAACGCCGATACCGCCGCCGGTGCCGTTGCGGCGGCGCTCCATGCGCATAAGGTGATCTTTTTGACCGATGTCGACGGCCTGTACAAGGACTTTAGCGACAAGGATTCGCTCATTTCCAACCTGACGCTCGACGAGGTTAACGAGATGCTCTACGGCGGCGAGGTCGATAAGGGCATGATTCCCAAGCTGCGTGCTGCCGTCGATGCGCTTGCCGGAGGCGTATTTCGCGCTCACATCATCAACGGTACCACGCCGCATTCGCTGCTGCTGGAGCTGCTGACCGACGCCGGCGTCGGTACCGTGATCCACTCCACCGAGACGGCTTACGAGTTCGATACGCATCCGCATCCGCTTTCGACCTTTGCGGCGCGTCTGGCCGAGAACCTCGACGAGGTCGAGGAGCTCCAGACGGTCTAGCTGACCGCAGCCGCCCAATTCCTGCACCCATAGGCCTGCGCCGTCCGGCGCTCAACGAAAGGCATTCCATGTCACTTGCAGCTCAGCAATCGCTTGAATCCAATTACGTTATGCATACCTTTGGCCGCTCTCCGGTCGAGTTTGTCGAGGGTCACGGCATGAAGCTCACCGGCGACGATGGCCGTGAGTACCTCGACTTTCTTGCCGGCATCGGCGTGTGCAGCCTAGGTCATGGTGACCCGGCCGTGCTCTCGGCGCTCGAGGCACAGACCAAAAAGCTCATGCATGTCTCCAATTACTTCTACATTGAGCAGCGCGGACAGGTCGCGGCGCTGCTGTCCAAGCTTGCTAACGACGACGTAGATGGTGCGCGCGTGCTTGCCGATGCCATTGCCGCCGGCGATGAGACCACGGCAGCTGCTCTTGGTGCCCCGGCTGCGGATGAGCAGGTTTGGGAGACCTTCTTTGCCAACTCCGGCGCTGAGGCCAACGAGGGCTCGATGAAGCTCGCGCGCCTGTACGCCAAACGTGCCGGTAACGGCGGCAACACTATCGTGTGCATGCGCGGCGGCTTCCACGGCCGTACGCTCGAGACCATTGCCGCCACCATGCAGGATTGGCTGCAGGATAGTTTCCGCCCGCTGCCGGGTGGCTTTGTGGCCTGCACGCCCAACGATATCGATGAACTGCGTGCGATCTTTAAGCAGCTGGGGAGCGAAATTTGTGCCGTGATGCTCGAGCCGATCCAGGGTGAGAGCGGCGTGCACCCCATGACCGAGGAGTTTATGGCGGCAGCGCACGACCTGGCACACGAAGTGGGCGCCGTGCTTATCGCCGACGAGGTCCAGTGCGGCATCTTCCGCTCCGGCAAGCCGTTTGCATTCCAAACCTATGGCGTGGAACCCGACATCATGAGCCTTGCCAAGGGCATTGCTGATGGCGTGCCCATGGGTGCCGTCGTGGCAAAGAAGGAGATTGCCGACGTGTTTAAGCCGGGCGACCACGGCTCGACCTTTGGCGGTAGCTGCTTGGCCATCGCGGCGTGTGCCGCGACGCTCTCCGCGCTCGTGCACGGCGATTATGCCGACCATGTTGCCAAGGTAGGCGCCTATATGGAGGCAAAGCTCGCCAAGCTGCCGAACGTGACCGAGGTGCGTGGCCGCGGCTTGATGCTCGGCTGCGATCTGGACGATACTGTGGGTGATGCACACGACGTTGTGGCCCGTGCATTGGGGGCTGGTGCCGTGATTAACGCTACGGGTGCCCATACGCTGCGTTTCTTGCCGCCGCTCGTCTGCGAGGAAGCCGACGTGGACAGTCTGATCGAGATCCTGTCGGACGTTTTGGCCTAACACAGCGAAATAACTTAACTTTGACCGGGTTCCGGACTGCGGACGTGCCCTATGTGGCATGATTCAGCGGTCTGGAGCCCGTTTTGCCTTAGATTTGCTAAGGCGGGGAGACCTGCTGGTCAAATAACATTAAATATGAGTACTGTTACCGATTTGGTCGCAGCAATTTTGGACTAATAAGACCAGATGGCAAGTCGAAATGGCGATGAATGCACGATTTTGATCCAATTGCTAGTCCTTATAATGGACATATGTTTCGTAACTGGTAGCGCACAGAGATGTGGTGTAAGAGGCGGGGCATGCCCCGCCTCTGCC
>NZ_QRHU01000036.1:0-8816 GCF_003470945.1 Collinsella sp. AM23-17
CCAGCCATAAAAAAGCCTCCCATTCTTGTGTCCAAGAAATGGGAGGCAGTTCAGGACGTATCTGCGGGGGTTGTCTGCACAATTCGCGGTATTATGTTGCGGAGTTTTGAAAGGAGCCGCTGGTGGTCACGACGACGTTTGCTTCGCCTTTGGGCGAAATCCTGCTTGCCGCTGATGGCCGCGGTCTGACGGGGCTTTGGTTTGAGGGGCAGGAGCACTTTGGCTCCACGCTTCTCCGTGAAGACTCCGAACATGTTGAAGGCGTCGATGCGGTTTCCGGTACTGGTGGCATGTCGTCGGTGAGTCCGGCAAATGGTGCGGCCTCTTCGGTGCTTGAGCGTTCCTGGGCTTGGCTGAATGCTTATTTTGCAGGGCAGGAACCTCGGTTTACGCCGCCGTTGCATATGATCGGCACGGCGTTTCAGCGTGAGGTTTGGTTTGAGCTGCTTTCGATCCCGCGTGGCGAGGTCGCTACGTATGGCGAGATCGCCCAGCGTGTTGCGGCTCGACATCGTGTGCCGGGAAATGAAGCGCCCGTTGTATCTCCTCGCGCGGTGGGGGCTGCGGTCGCTCGCAACCCTATTTCGATTATCGTGCCGTGCCATCGCGTGGTCGCGGCCGACGGATCGCTCAACGGATACGCCGGTGGACTGGATCGCAAGGAGTGGCTGCTGCGCCTCGAGGGTGCCTATCTATAAGCTGCAGGCGGCCGCAACGCCCATGCGGCAAGCGCGCTCGCTGTACGGGCGTTGTTTGCAGGGCGAGATGTGAAGCCGCCCGTTCCTTAAGTCCGACTAAGCTATAACCTTGCTTTTTTAAATATGCTCATCGACCTGCTAAGGCAGCACTAAGGCGAGTGCGGGTGCGCTATTATCGGCGCTCACGGAGCGCTTGGTGTTCTTGGCACGCATGGACGAGGGCTCGGCGGGCTTTACCATGGCGTCGATCGATCTTTCGGAGGCGGTGAACAAGGTGGCGGCGCCGTTTAAGTCGGTGGCGGTCTCAGGCGGTAAACGCCTGTCGACGTCGATTGCGACCGGCGTGCGGACCCATGCCGATGCCGCGGCGGTGGCGCAGGTGGTTGAGTTGCTACTGGACAACGCCACGCGCTATGCGAGCGAGGGCAGCGTGATTGAGCTGAGCCTGTGCGCCGTTTCGCACGGCAAAGGCAAGGGCGCCGCCGAGCTTGTCGTATCGAACGCCGTGGACGAGCTGCCCGAGGGCGACCTGGACCGATTGTTCGATCGCTTCTATCGTGCGGATGCGTCGCGCAGCTCCAAGACGGGTGGCTCGGGCGTGGGCCTGTCCGTGGTGCGTGCCATCGCCGAGGCCCATGGAGGCGCCGCCACCGTATCCGGTCACGGCAACCAGATCACCTTCACCGTTTGCCTTTAAAACCCGCCAAAAAGGAACAGGTTTATTTTGGCAGGTTTTATCTGGGGAAACGTCCGCAGGAGAGGGCATGGGCGGTGTGAACATATGCATCTCTACCTGCTAAAATATAGGCATCGTTATTCGGCTCCTGAGTGGAAAGGAGACGGTCATGCAGTACGAGATCGGCGGAGGGGCTTTCCCGGTTGTTACGTGCAACCTTAGCGATGGCGAATCCATGATCACCGAAAGCGGCGCCATGGCTTGGATGACCCCCAACATGGAAATGTCTACCTCGGGCGGTGGCATCGGCAAGATGTTCTCCAAGGCTTTTTCGGGTGAGGCATTGTTCCAAAACATTTGGACCGCGCGTGGCGATGGCATGATCGCGTTTGGCTCCTGCTTCCCCGGCCGCATCGTGCCAATCGAGATCGGTCCGGGCAAGAGCTGGATTTTGCAGAAGCGTTCGTTCCTTGCCGCGGAAAGTGGCGTCGAGTTGAGCATTCACTTTAACAAGAAGGCAAAGGCCGGCGTCTTTGGCGGCGAGGGCTTTATCATGCAGAAGCTCACGGGCTCGGGTGTTGCTTTTGCCGAGATCGACGGCGACCTGGTTGAGTACGAGCTCGCTGCTGGCCAGCAGATGATTGTGGATACCGGCAACGTGGCCGGCTTTGAGGAGACCGTGAGCATCGACGCTCAAATGGTCAAGGGCGTCAAAAACATCATGTTTGGTGGCGAGGGCGTGTTCAACACCGTGCTCACCGGTCCCGGTCGCATCTGGTTGCAGACGATGCCCATTTCCAATCTTGCGGCAGCAGTGGCCTCGATGACCAACAACAATAACTAGTCCGCATAGGATAGCGCGCGGCGGGCTTACCCTGTCGCGCGCTTTTTTGCTGGCAAACGCCTCGCTTATAGAGTGTGGCTGCGCTGCTACAGCGAGCGTCGTCATCTCGTCACCCTGATAGCTTGCGGCAAGCGTGGCAATGAGGAGTGAGAATTTGAGTGCTCAGTCCCAAGGCATAATGGCGGCCATGCCAACAAGCAAAAACGAGTTGCCGGTGTCACGGAAAGGCAGGCGTCGGTCGATTCCACGTGAGACGGCTGTGCCGATCTGCACGGCCGCCCCTGCGCGTCCCGCGCTGCCCCCAAAGAGGTACGTTTCCCCTTATAAAACCTGCCAAAATGAACCTGTCCCTTTTTGGTCGGTGGGAAATGGGTAATACTAAAGAGTTATCCGACCAGATGGGAATTAATCGATGGCCTATATCGAATTCAAAGACGTCATCAAGGCATACGGCGAGGGCGATGCCCGCATCCACGCGCTCGACGGCGCGAGCTTTACGGTCGAGCGCGGCGAGCTCGCCATCATTTTGGGTGCTTCGGGTGCCGGCAAGACCACGGCCCTCAACATTCTGGGCGGCATGGACACGGCAACTTCTGGCACCGTGACGGTGGACGGGCGTGACGTGAGCTCTGCCAACGAGGCTCAGCTTGTGGAATACCGTCGCGCCGATGTCGGCTTTGTCTTTCAGTTCTACAATCTGGTCCCTAACCTGACGGCGCTTGAGAACGTCGAACTCGCGGCGCAGATCTGCCCCGATTCGCTCGATGCCGAGCAAACGCTTCGCCAGGTTGGCCTGGGCGACCGCCTCGCTAACTTTCCGGCGCAGCTTTCGGGCGGCGAGCAGCAGCGCGTATCCATCGCCCGCGCGCTGGCTAAGAACCCCAAGCTGCTTTTGTGCGACGAGCCTACGGGTGCACTCGACTACAAAACCGGCAAGCAGATCTTGCAGCTGCTACAGGACACTTGCCGCAAGCAAGGCATTACGGTCATCATCATCACCCACAACTCTGCGCTGGCGCCCATGGCCGATCGCCTGATCCGCTTTAAGAGCGGCCGCGTGGAGAGCGAGACGATCCAGCAAAATCCTGTGCCTATCGAGACGATCGAGTGGTAGCGCCCATGAATCAGGACCGCCAAAACAGTCAACGCCGCGACGCGCAGAACACGGAGCGCGAGCAGGATTTTACGACCTACCGTACCGCCCAAAGCTCAAACGATATGGTGCCGACGGTTTTTCGCCGTGGCATCTACCGCACGATTCGCGGCAGCCTCAAACGCTTCTTGTCTATCGTTGTGATCACCGCGCTTGGCGTGAGCGTGATGTGCGGCCTTAAGGCGGGCTGCGAGGACCTGTGTGATTCGGTCGACGCCTATTTTGACCAGCAGAATGTCTATGACATCAACGTGCAGTCGACCTATGGTCTGACCGGTGACGATCTTGCCGCGATCCAAGAGGTCGATGGCGTCGAGACGGCCGAGGGCATCTATACCGAGACCGCCTATACCGCCGTGGGTACGACGCGCGAGCGTGTCGTCGTACAGAGCCTCTCCAAAGAGAATATTGACCAACCGGTGCTAGTGCGCGGCGAGCTGCCCGAGACTTCGGGCGAAGTGGCAGTGACCTCACGTTTTTTGAAGGCTTCGGGCAAGAAAATCGGCGATACGGTGAGCTTTGCCGCCAACGATGCGAGCTCGTCGAACCAAAGCGCCAAGGACCAGTTTGCCGATGGGGACTACACCATCACGGCCGAGGTTCTCGATCCTACCGACGTGAGCTCCGACTCGACAGTCAACGCCTTTCGCGCTGCTTCGACTGCGGACTACAAGTTCTACGTGAGCGAGGATGCCGCGACATCTTCTTCCTACTCCGCTGTCCACGTGGTCGTCGAGGGAGCCAAGAGCCTCAACTCCTATTCGGATGCCTACTCGGCAAAGATCAATGAGGTCAAGGGCAATATCGAGAAGATCCGCGAGGAGCGTGAGAAGGCGCGCGCCCAGGAGCTGACGGTCGACACACCGGCGAGCTTGGACGCAGCTGAGCGTCAGGCGAATATGGTCTTTGGGATCGAGCAGGACAACATCAATCGCATGGCCGAGGGCAGCGACGAGCGTGCGCAGGCGCAAGCCGACCTGGACCAGCGCCGTGCCGCCGCCGACCAGCAGTTTGCCGATGCCCGCGCCGAGCTCTCTGACCTGGGCGAATGCACCTGGTACATCCAGGACCGCGGCAATATCGCAAGCTACTCGAGCGTCGAGAGCGATAGTTCTTCGATCGAGGCCATCGCCACGGTGTTCCCGTTCATCTTCTTTATCGTCGCCGTGCTTATCAGTCTCACCACCGCCACCCGCATGGTCGAGGAGGAGCGCACGCTTATTGGCCTGTACAAGGCGCTCGGCTATTCACGCGGGCGCATCCTGTCCAAATATGTGGACTACTCGCTGTGGGCGTGTCTGATCGGTGGCGTGCTCGGCAATATCATCGGATTTGTGGGTCTGCCGCTGTTCTTGTTTACGGTGTTCGACGACATGTACTCGCTGCCCCAGATGCTGCTTTCGTACGACATCGTGTCCTCGATCGTTTCGGTGGCGCTGTTTGCCGTGGGCGTGGTGGGAGCCACGATTATCGCCTGCCGCCACGAGATGGCCGAGACCCCTGCCTCGCTCATGCGCCCCAAGGCTCCGCGCGCCGGCTCGCGCATTCTGCTCGAGCGCATTGGCTTTATCTGGCACCGCATGGGCTTTTTGAACAAGGTCGCTGCACGCAACCTGTTCCGCTACAAAAAGCGCGCCTTTATGACCATCTTCGGTATCGCTGGCTGCACGGCGCTCGTGATCTGCGGTATGGGCATCCGCGATACGTCGGTGGCGCTTTCGCCCAAGCAGTACGGGCATATCACGCGCTACGACCTGCTGGCGGTCGCCAATCCCGACGATTTTTCGCAGACGTGCGCGGCATTGGATGAGCGCAGCACGGCCAATGATTCCAACGTGACGGTGACCTCGACCCTGCCGATTATGACCGACAACGTCACCTTTACGTTTGGCGGCAAGAGCGAGACCGTGCAGCTCATCGTGGTGCCCGATGGCCGCACGAACGATCTGGACGACTACGTTCGCCTTGAGGACGAGTCCAAAGAACCGCTGTCTTTGCGTGACGGAGACGTGTATCTGAGCAAAAGTTCACAGCTGGTGCTTGGGATTCAGCCGGGCGATACGGCTCACGTCCAGGATTCGTCGCTCAATGTTGCCAAGGTCAAAGTCAGCGACATTTCGCTTAACTATCTGGGCAACACGCTTTACATGACGCAGGGCACCTATGAGCGTGCGTTCGGTCGAAGCGTACGCCTTAACGGCGTCTTTGTGCTGCTTAAGGGTTCGTCGGCCGACCAGATTGCGTTTAGCAAGAATCTTAAGAGTGACGGTTGGCTTACGATTTCGAGTACGGCCGAGCATTGGGAAAACTATGAGGCGAACTTTACGATCATCAATTCGGTTGTGGTGCTCGTGACCTTCATGGCGGCGTGCCTGTCGTTTGTGGTGGTGTTTACGCTGTCCAACACGAATATCTCCGAGCGCGAACGCGAGCTGGCGACCATCAAGGTGCTGGGCTTCCGCCGTGGCGAGGTGCACCATTACGTGAACAAGGAGACGTTGATCCTCACGGCGATTGGCGCCGCGCTGGGCGTGCCGCTAGGCGGCTTACTGGCCGAGAGCTTTACCTACATTTTGCAGATGCCGTCGCTGTATTTTGATGTTGAGGTCGAGCCGCTGAGCTACGTGCTATCCGTGCTGCTAGCCTTTGGCTTTACGTTTATCGTCAACCTCGCTACCAATCGCACCCTCAACAAGATCGACATGGTCGGCGCCCTCAAAAGCGCCGAGTAGCCTGTCCTGGGATTCAAGTTCTAGCGAGCTGCCGACGCGCCCGCAGCAGCATTTTTGCATAAACCGCCCCGCCAAATGCATACTTTGACGGGGCGGTTGCTTTTTGCCCACAGGTACCCCAGGGGGGGCGTGCAAATTCCGGAGTATTCAGCATCCCGGGGTCCGCGGGCGCGGGGGCGGGGGGTGCAAAACTGCGCTGAAAGCCCCGATTCTGAGCCCCAACGCCTCTAGAGCCGCTCGTTTTTTTTACAGGATGCGGCCCATGGTGCCTGCCTTTCGCCCAAAATCCAGTATGCAGGCACCCTCGGCTGCTGAATACTCCCAAAAATGCACGCCGCATCCTACCCTAGGCACCCGTAGCTACTCTGCGGGTGCGTGGCCTGATAGTAAGTTGCGGTGGAATAGTTCCTGTTTGGCATAGCAGAGCCATGAAACAGGAACTATTCCACCGCAACGTATTGAGAGGGCTCTTGGCTGTTATGCGTACTAACATTTGTCATGAAATGGCAGGCCATTAGGGGGTTGCTACTCGTAGTTGCGGTAGGGTTGGGGCAGATTCTAACTAGAAATGGTGGTCGCTACCGGTTATTCTCGGCATACTCGGCTCATTCGATTACGGTCGCCACATGAAAGGAACCACTATGGATCTTGCGATGGCACAGCGCCTCGTCGATCGCCGCAAAGCTGCCGGTCTTTCCCAGGAGGCTCTTGCTGCCCAGTTGGGCGTAAGCCGCCAAGCTGTCAGCAAATGGGAACGCAGCGAATCCTCGCCCGATACCGATAACCTTATTGCACTCGCCGCGCTGTATGGCGTGTCACTGGATGAGTTGCTATATGGGGAAGCGGCTAGCGATGTCGACACCTCGGCCGACGATGACGTTGACGCAAATAATTACGACGAGACTGAAGGCACCGAGTCTTCTACCGAGCACGTGGATCCTGACGGCAAGCCACTTGTCGACATTTCCCTTGCACGCGGCATTCACGTCGTCGACCCCAACAAAGGTGAAGAGGTTCATGTTGGTTGGAGCGGCATCCACGTGGCTAACGAGCGCAAGGGTGAAGAGGTCCATGTGGGGCCGGGCGGATTGCATATCGATACGCTAGAGGACGATGGACACAGCGTACATACCAATGCCGACGGCACCGTCACCATCGACGGCGAGACGTTTTCCAGCTGGAAAGAGGCACACGACAAGCTCGACCATCATGGCAAGCATTTCCACACCAAGATCGGTCGCGCATGGAACGAGTTTCCCTTTCCTGCACTTGTCGTCCTCGCCTATCTCGCGCTCGGCATCATCTGCGGCACGTGGGGTATGGGGCTCTTTCTGGTCTTTCTGATTCCCGTCTACGAGGCGATGGGCGACTTTATCGACCGACATCATCTCTCCAAGCTGATCGGCGTCGTCTATGCAACAGCCGCCATTGCCTGGTTCCTCTATATGTGGCTTTGTTTGGCACAGCCCCATCCCGCATGGGTCATCCTCATCACGATTCCCTTCATAGAGGCACTCATGTGCTGGTGCCGAAAGCAATGGAAGCGCCGCAAACAAGCCTAAGCCGTTCCAACCCGTCAACAATGCTTGGCCAACGCCGCTCGCCCCTTCCAAGTTGCGGTGAAATACGGACCGTTGAGGACCTTGGAGCGTCTAACAGTCCCGATTTCACCGCAACTCACGAATGGACAGGGCAATTCCAACACGGGAACTGGCATTTAACTCGCCGCATGCCAAGAAAAAGGCCGATTTACTACGATGAACTCGGTGAGGCCGACCACACCCATCCTTTTCAAAAATCGGCAAGCTTTCTACCTGCGGTTTTACTTTCACCCTTTTCGGCATGGTCGAAGGCATTCGAATCATCGTAGTAATTAGGCGCATTTTGTAGCAAACGGTTCATTCAAGCTCGAACTCGAAGACCGATGGTCCCCTCATCCACGGCTGTGAGCGAAAATACCAAATAGAATAAAAATCGAATGGCTAAGTCTGTTTGGTGAACGGAGGCAATATGGGCGAGGTAACTGAAAGCGACTGGAAGCTGTTTAAAGAGCTGCTCCCAAAATGGCAAGAAAGCTATATGGAAATGCTCATCGGCCAGTACATCGAGATACTGAACGGTGGCAGTGAAGCGTCCAGTAGATTTTGGGCGTTAGAAGAGCGTATCAATAGGGACAAGCTGTCCTCAGGAGTGCTTGTGAACGATATTCGCCGCAGCACCATGCGTTATGAGATAGCCAACTTGCTTTCCGATAACGTTATCACGCTCGACGACCTTGACGGTTTCACCGAAGACATTAAGGGCTACGCACGACGTTGCATCGGTCGGCAAGAACGCTGAGCGACATGCGCATCCACAGCCGCTGTACTGCATAAACCGCCCCGCCGGATGCATATTTCGGCTGGGTGGTTGCTTTTTGCCCACGGGTACCCCAGGGGGCGGCGTGCAAATCCCGGAGTATTCAGCATCCCGGAGTCCGCGGGCGCGGGAATGGGTGCACAAAACCGCGTTGAAAGCCTTGATTATGAGCCCTCGGCACCTCAAGGATCGCTCATTTTTACAGTATGCGGCTCATGGCGCCTGCTTTTCGCCCAAAATCCAGTATGCAGGCACTCACGGCTGCTGAAAACTCCCAAAAATGCACGCTGCACCCCACCCTAGGGGTAGCGCACAGAGATGTGGTGTAAGAGGCGGGGCATGCCCCGCCTCTGCC
>NZ_QRHU01000037.1:0-8788 GCF_003470945.1 Collinsella sp. AM23-17
CCAGCCATAAAAAAGCCTCCCATTCTTGTGTCCAAGAAATGGGAGGCAGTTCAAAAGACTACCCGCGCCAAATGAGCTAGTTGAGGAGTTGGGCCATGGCGTTGACGAATTTTTGTACTTGGAGGGTTGGCTCGAGCGGATAGTGCAAAAAAACCGGCACCTCGCGGCCGCACAGGAACGGCACGCCTACAAAGGCCGGGTGTACGCCTGACCAAGCTCCGCAGGTGAGCACCGCGTCGCCCTTTTCCTCCGCCTCGTTAAAGAGCGCAAAGTCGAAGCTATCCACGTCGATCACGTCCACGCCGCCGTCGGCCAAAAGGTCGATGCGCAGGCTGTCCATGGCGTCGTTGCCGTGACGGAGCACGCGCAGGCGCATGCCCTCCAGGTCGGCAACTGTGATGCGCGTCTTGCGCGCAAGCGGGCTCGTGCGCGGCACATCAATATAAAACGGTACGTTGACGATAAGGAGCTTTTGGCAGGCATCACCCCAGCGTGGGGTAGAAAAACTCGATTGCACCACATCGACCTCGCGGCCCAAGCTGCGCATGACGGTCTCGCGCTCATCATAAAGGTCACTCACCGGCACAATCTCAAAGCGCAGTGACGGCTCCAGTTCGTGCACACTCGTCCACATCGACAGCGTCTGGCGCCCAGGGCACATCATCGACACGCCCAGGCGCACGGCACCGCCATCGCCCGCCGCGCGTCGGGCACGGCGCAGCGCGTCCTCGGACTGCCGCATGATCGAGCGCGCGTCGTCCACCAGCAGAGCGCCCGCCGGCGTCACCTTGACGCCCGAGTGCGAGCGTTCGAACAGCGTGATGCCGAACTCGGCCTCGAAGCCCGACACCTGCTTGACGAGCGCCGGAGTCGACACGCGCAATTGTGCCGCCGCACGCGAGAAGCTTCCCAGCTCCGCAGCGGCCGATATGGCCTCAAGTCGTCGATCGTACACGTCAATCTCCCGTTTTCGCGCCCGTGGCCACATGGTGCCACAGGAGGTTGTTTCGCAGGTCATGCGCTCAATTGAGAATAAACTGCATCGCACAGTGTAAACCTATGGTTAATGCCATTCTAACAAATATGCAATTCACCTGCGCAAATGCAAAGCATACGATAACCAGCGAAAACCACGTGGGTCGGTTAATGGGAGCGACCCACCGGGAGGCATAAGAAGGGAAGTTCCTATGAGCAATTGGCTTAAGCTCGAGGGCGATGTTTGCGCTGTGACTGGAGCGCTCGGCGGCATGGGCGTCGAGATTTGCCGCGAGTTCGCCCGCAATGGCGCTAACGTCGTCCTGCTCGACCTGGACGAGGAGAAGGTCAAGGCCGCTGCCGCCGACCTCGCCGCCGAGTTTGGTATCCACGCCGAGGGCTACAAGATGAACGCCACCGACGAGGCCGAGGTTCAGGCTGCCGTCGACGCCACCATCGCCAACTTCGGCCGCGTCGACGTTCTCGTCAACACCGCCGGCATCCTGCGCTTCGCCGCCATGGAGGACCTGCCGCTAAGCGACTGGGAGCAGGTGCTCAACGTCAACCTCACCGGCTACTTCATCACCTCGCAGCGCTTTGGTCGCGAGATGATCAAGGCCGGCCAGGGCCGCCTGGTGCACATCTCGACCGTTGCCAGCCACTCCCCCGAGACGTTCTCGGGCGTGTACAGCTCCACCAAGGCGGGCGTCAACATGATGTCCAAGATGCTCGCCGCCGAGTGGGGCCCCTACGGCGTCCGCTCCAACTGCGTCGAGCCCTGCTTTGTCAAGACACCCATGTCGGCAAGCTTTTACGCCGATCCCGAGGTCGAGAAGAGCCGCAGCCGCCTCATCGCCACGCGCCGCATCGGCGAGGTCAGCGATATCGCCAACGCCGTCATGTTCCTGGCGTCCAAGCGCTCGGACTTTACCACCGGCGACGCCATCAAGGTCGACGGCGGCTTCTCCAACATGATGGGCGACCTCACCGCCAAGCCCGGCGGCCGCCGCGCCTTTGCCGACAACTACCTCAAGAACAAGGGCGTCGAGCTCTGGTCCGATGAGTCCGGCGTCGCAAAGCCGACTGACCAGTAAACCAGCCCGGTAGAAAGGGGCGCGGGGCAAGCACCTCAGCGGCGTTTGCCCCTCCCCTCCCCCGTATCGATTAGAAAGAGTCCAATGGCTTCCACCAACTCCAACAAGGGTCGC
Organism: Collinsella sp. AM23-17; assembly: GCF_003470945.1. Classification (NCBI taxonomy): domain Bacteria; kingdom Bacillati; phylum Actinomycetota; class Coriobacteriia; order Coriobacteriales; family Coriobacteriaceae; genus Collinsella; species Collinsella sp. AM23-17. Next base: position 2,184 of record NZ_QRHU01000037.1, read on the forward strand.
GCCGTCGTGCTTTCCGCCGCGTGCGTCACCATGTTCTTCATCAGCTCCATCGCGCTGTATTCCGTTGTGAGCAAGAACCTGCTCGCCGTCTATCCCGAGTGGTCCAGCGCTCTTACCTGGGCTTTCCCGGTCTTCCAGACCATCATGGCCGTGACGGGCATCTTCGCCGGCCGCATCTCCGATAAGATCGGCCCGCGCAACGTCGTGATCGCTGCCGCCGTGTGCTACGGCGTGGGCTGGTTCATGTCCGGCACCGTCACCGAGCCGTGGCAGTTCTACCTGTGGTTCTCGCTCGTCGCCGCCATCGGCAACGGCCTGGGCTACAACCCCGCGCTCACCACCGGCCAAAAGTGGTTCATCGACAAAAAGGGCCTCGCCTCCGGCATCACCCTGGCCGCTTCGACCGCCGGCCCCGCCGTGCTGTCCCCGGTGCTCGCCTCGCTGCTCATCCCGAGCCTTGGCATCTTTGGCGCCCTTAAGGCACTCGGCGTCATCTTCTTTGTGACGATCGCCGCCTCCGCCCTGTTCCTGAAGGCCCCCGAGGCCGGTTGGCTGCCCGAGGGCTTCGAGGCCCCCAAGGGCGGCGCGCACGCCGGCACTTTCGGCGACCTCACCCCGGGCGAGATGGTCAAAACCCCGCGCTTCTGGGTCCTCATCGCCACCTTCGCCTTCGCCGCCACCGCGGGCACCCTGCTCGTGGGCAAGGTTGCCTCCATCGCCGCTGTCCAGCTCTTCGCCGACCCCACGAGCGCCGCGGCCGTCGCCCTCGGCGGCGTGGTCGTCTCCGTCAACACCTGCGCCAACCTGGTCGGCCGTCTGTCCTTTGGCCAGATCATCGACAAGCTCGGCGCCTACAAGTCGCTGCTCATCAGCCTTGTCGTCACCATCGTCGCGCTCGTCATCATGTCGATGAGCTTTACGCAGAGCATGTTCTTTGTGGCGCTCGCCCTGCTCGGCTTTAGCTTTGGCGCCCTGCTCGTCATCTACCCGCCGCTCACCGGTGGCGCCTTTGGCACCAGCAACATCGGCGTCAACTACGGCATCATGTTTTTGGGCTATGCCGCTTCCACCTGGATCAGCCAGCCCATCACCGCCGTGCTGTATCACGCCGAGGCCGGCAGCGCCGCCTACCAGCAGTCCTTCTACGGCGCCATTGTGATTGCCGCCATCGCCGTCGTGCTCACCGTCTACATGATGGTCTCCGACAGCAAGAAGAAGTCCGCCTAGTTATACCAATGTGGCAAAGGGACAGTCCCTTTGCCACATTCGCCAGCCACCAGCATTAAGGAGTCGAAATGTCTGAGCTCAACCCCGTCCGCATTGCCGTCATCGGCGCCGGCGCCATGGGCCGCAACCACATCCGCTTTGTCACCGAGGAGCCCGAGGCCGAGCTCGTCGCCATCGCCGACGCCTTTGAGGGCGCCCGCGCCACGGCCGAGGCCGCCGGCGTGCCGTTCTTTACCGATCCCGCCCAGATGATGGACGAGGTCAAGCCCGAGGCCGTCATCATCGCCACCCCCAACGACCTGCACCTGGGCGTTGCCCGCGAGGCCATCAAGCGCAACATCGTGCCGCTGGTCGAAAAGCCGATCTCCAACGATCTCGAGGATGCCCAGGCCTTCGCCGCCGAGGCCGAGACCGCCGGCGTGCCCGTACTCGTGGGTCAGCACCGTCGCCACAACCCGTTTGTGAACAAGGCCAAGGAGATCATCGAGTCCGGCGAGCTGGGCAAGCTCACCGTGTCGAGCTTCCACTACATGATCTATAAGAACGACGAGTACTTCGACGTCGAGTGGCGCCGCAAGAAGGGTGCCGGCCCGATTCTGGTCAACCTGGTGCACGACGTCGACCTGCTCCGTTACCTGCTGGGCGAGCCCGTTGCCGTCCAGGGTATGCAGTCCAGCGCCGCCCGCGGTTTTGAGACCGAGGACTCCGCCGTGGTCAACGTCCGTTTTGCCGATGGCGCGCTTGCGAGCATGACCATCTCCGACGCCACCGCCAGCCCTTGGAACTGGGAGGCAACCGCTCGCGAGGATCCGCAGTACCGCCCCTTCGACGCCGACGCCTACTTTATCGGCGGCACCAAGGGCGCCCTGTCGCTGCCCCGCCTGCACCAGTTCTCCTACGACGGCGCCTCTAACTGGCACAAGCCGCTGCAGATGGAGATTCCGGCCGTCGACCCGGCGCTTCCCCACAAGATGCAGCTCAAGCACTTTGTGAAGGTCGTCCGCCGCGAGGTCGAGCCCGTCGTGACGCCGGCCGACAACGTCAAGACGCTCACGCTTCTCAACGCCGTCAAGGAGGCCGCCGAGACCGGCCAGCTCGTCGAGCTGTAACGCCTTAAGAGCGGCCGCGACAGAAACCCCATGCCGAGCCCCTCGGTCCGCCACAAATAAGCCCCTCTTCTTTGCCCCGCGAGCAGCCTCCTGCCCGCGGGGCATTTTGCTACGTTGCCAATGATTTTTCTGGGACGGGGGACTTTTTGCACCTTAGCTTGATTCGTTCGCCACGAAATGTGCCTATCTACTACGTTTAACCAATCACCCTCAACCATACAGAATTTCGCGAAATAAAAACCGCAGGTAAACGGCTTGCGCATTTTCGGAAAACCGGGGGATGGTCGACCCACACGGTTCAAACGTAGTAGATAGGCCGCTTTCGTGGTTCCGCGCCAAAACAGTCTTTTTTGGGCGAAGTGGCAGGTGGTATCCTTGGTAGCTCTGTGCTGCAAACGCACCTTAAACGCAAGGAGTCCCATGGATCTTATCGCCCAGCTCGCCCGCGAGCTCAACCTTAAGGCCGCCAACGTCGAGGCGGCCGTCAAGCTCATCGACGAGGGAAACACCATTCCCTTTATCTCGCGCTACCGCAAGGAAGCCACGGGCGGCATGGACGACGTCGCCCTGCGCGCACTCGACGAGCGCCTGTCCTACCTGCGCAATCTTGAGCAGCGTAAAGAGGACGTCATCCTGCTCATCGATGCCCAGGGCAAACTCACGCCCGAACTCGAGCAACAGATTCGCGAGGCCACACAGCTCCAGCGTGTCGAGGACCTCTACAAGCCCTACCGCAAAAAGCGCATGACCCGCGCGCAGAAGGCACGCGAGGCCGGCCTGGAGCCGCTCGCCAACATGATCATCATGCAGGCTTCGGCCAAGGGCAGCGCGCTCGACGCCGCCGCGGACTACGTCAACGAGGAGGCCGGCTTCGACACGCCCGAGAAGGCGCTCGCCGGCGCCGCCGACATCGTGGCCGAGACGGTAGCCGAGGACCCGGAGAACGTCGCCGACCTGCGCGCCTTTACGCAAAACACCGCCGACATCGTCGTCGAGGCCACCGACCCCGCCGAGAAGACTCCCTACGAGCCGTACTACAGCTATGACGAGCCACTGCGCCGTATACCCAACCACCGCGTGCTGGCTATCGACCGCGGCGAGCGCGAGGGCAAGCTCCGCGTGCGCGTGGACGTCGACGGCGCAGCCGCCACGGCACGCCTCGGCAGCCGCTGGCCCCGCCGCCAGGGCGTGTTTGCTCCCATCTTCGATGCCGCCATCGCTGACGGTTACAAGCGCCTCATGGCCCCCTCGCTGGAGCGCGAGGCCCGCGCCAAACTCACCGTTCGCGCCCAGACCGAGGCCATCAACGTCTTTGCCAAGAATCTCGAAGGCCTGCTCTCGGCACGCCCCGTGCGCGGCGCCCGCGTGCTCGCGCTCGATCCGGGCTACCGTACCGGCTGCAAGGTCGCCGTCATGGACGAGACCGGCAAGTTACTCGACCACGGCGTGGTCTACCCCACCAAGCCGCGCCACGACGTCGCCGGCACCAAGCGTGAGCTCGCCCGCCTCGTCAAGAAGAACGGCGTCAACACCATCGTCATCGGCAACGGCACCGCCAGCCGCGAGACCGAGGAAGTCGTCTCGGAGTTTATTGCCGAGCAGGCGCCCAGCCTTCGCTACACCATCGTCAACGAGGCGGGCGCGTCGGTGTACTCCGCCTCCGAGCTCGCGAGCCAGGAGTATCCCGATCTGGATGTCACCGTGCGCGGCGCCATGAGCCTGGGCCGCCGCCTGCAGGACCCGCTGGCAGAGCTCGTCAAGATTCCGCCCCAGTCCATCGGCGTTGGCCAGTACCAGCACGACCTTGACCAGGCCGAGCTTTCGCGCACCTTGGGCCACGTGGTGGAAGACGTCGTCAACCGTGTGGGCGTCGACGTCAACACCGCGAGCGCAAGCCTGCTGGGCTACGTGTCGGGCATTACGCCGAGCGTGGCCAAGAACATCGTGGCATACCGCGAGGAAAACGGCGCCTTTACCGATCGCCGCCAGCTCAAGAAGGTCCCCAAGCTGGGACCCAAGGCATACCTCAACGCCGCGGGCTTCCTGCGCATCAGCGGCGGCAAGAACCCGCTCGACGCGACAAGCGTCCACCCCGAGAGCTACGAGGTGGCCACGTCCGTCTTGGAACGCGCCGGCGTGGCGGCCAGTGAGCTCAGCCGAGGCGGCGTGCCCGATATCGAGCGCCGCCTGGGCAGCATCTCGGCGCTGGCAAGCGACCTGGACTGCGGCACCCTCACGCTCATCGACATCGTCAACGAGCTCAAGAAACCCGGCCGCGATCCGCGCGACGATGCGCCCGAGGTGGTCTTTAGCCGCTCGGCGCTTTCCATCGACGACCTGGAACCCGGCATGGAGCTCAAGGGCACGGTGCGCAACGTTGTCGATTTTGGCGCCTTCGTCGACGTAGGCGTGCACCAGGACGGCCTCGTACATATCTCCAAGCTGGCCAACCGCTTCGTCAAGCACCCGAGCGACGTGGTGCGCGTCGGCGACACGGTCAAGGTGTGGGTCGAGAAGGTCGATCGCGACCGCAAGAAGATCTCCCTCACCATGGTGCAAGGAAAGTAAACCGCCAAAGCGGATATCCCCTCTTCGCGGCAAGTGTCGCAAAGAGGGCGGGCGTTCCCCGCGCTCTTTGCCCCTTCGGCAAAGTGGGGTATACTGTCCGCAGTGTGAAAAGCCTTCGGGCTTTTAGCGGCTGCGGGTACCTGTACCTACAGCCGCATTTTTCGTTTTGGAGGAACGATCATGAAGGAGCGCCCGCTCATCCCGGCAGAACAACAGGTCGCCCACCTCGCAGAGCGGGGCGTCCGCTTCGACATAATGAGCCCCAAGGATGCAGTCGCGTTCCTCCGCGACAAGAACTTCTTCTTCAAGGTCAAGGCGTTTGCGAAGTGCTTCTCAACGTATCGTAGCCCCGCGTCGGAGGGCTACGGACGCTACGTCAACCTAGACTTCGCCTACCTCACCGAGCTCACCAGACTCGACCACCACCTCCGCGAGCACATCCTCTCGATGACGCTTGACATCGAGCACTACATGAAGGTCCATCTAAACCGGACGATGATGGACGACGGCGCCGACGGGAAGGAGGTCCTCGACCTCCTTTTCGCCCACGAAAGGCTGCGTAAGGAGAGGATGCTGGAGGAGCGGTTCGATCCAAGCGGGTCAGAAGCCACCGTCGAGAGGATGAAGGCCATCGCCGACCGGCTAGATGGGGTGGGCGGCAGCGATCGGGTGATGCTCTTCCTCGAGATGCTCCACATCGCCGAGGATCAGACTTTGGGGATAGACCCGGAGCACCTCGAGCGCAGCGTCTCGTACCTCGGAGACTCGAACTACACCCGGGACCTCGCGAATAAGTACGGCAGACGCGAGGACATGTACGTCTGGAACTACCTGGAACTCGTCTCCTTCGGGGGAATCATCGCGCTTTACAAGTTCTACTTCTACGACCTCAGGAGGGAACGCAGCCAGGAGGCCGAATCCGTCAAGCAGCTCCTGTTCCCCGTGAAGGCCCTGCGCAACGCGGCCGCTCATAACGGCAACGTTCTGAACACGATCGGGCAGCGTCTACAGAAGCCCGTCGGCTCCATCGCGACGGCCGCGCGGGAGGAGCTCGGAATCGACCAGGAGCTCGTCGCCCTTACGAAGCGCTTCCCCGTCATCCACGACTTCACCGCACTCGTGCTCTGCTTCGATAGAATTGTCAGCGATGCGGACGCGAGGTCGGAAAAGGCGGCAGGCCTGCGCACCCTGCGCGAGCGCTTCCTTGAGCACGCCGACTATTTCGAAAAGCAGATCGAGCTTGACCGAGGAATCAGGATGCTGGGGGAAGTCATGCGCTCGGGAGCCGATGTCATCTCTTCGAGCTCCCTATAGCTCTTCAGCCCCCTAATAGCCCCTTACCATTTGGGCCCCGCTCGAACAGAGTAGGTTCGAGTAGGTTCGAGCAACTCAGCAGCAATCCGACTACCCGCTGCATGAAAACCGCAGCTCAGACGCATGACATGCCGTCCCATGAAGCAGCGGGTTCGGGTAAGAGTACGTCCGAGTGGTCAGAGTAGGGCCCGACTTCCCCCTCTTGGCGACGTGCAAAATCGCGAATATTCAGCATCTCTCGATAGCCCCGCGGTGCCTCAGAGAGCCATAAAAGCAAAAACGGCCCCCGTTTTAGCGTCAATTAGAGCCAAAACGGGGGCCGTTCCGTGCTTCAACCTTGAATGGCAACTTCATCCGAACACTTCCCACATTCATCCGTACATGTAC
>NZ_QRHU01000038.1:0-7293 GCF_003470945.1 Collinsella sp. AM23-17
TTCCGCACGCAAAGAAGGCCACTTAATGTGGCCTTCGTCTTGCGCAGGACTGTAGAGCAGGAAACCTTATATCCGGCCCCTCCGTCCGGGGACCGCGCCGTACCAGCTACAGCGTCATGTTTGGATCGGCGTCGACGTCGAACGGCGAGATTTCTCCTCGGTCGAATTTACGGCGGGCAACCTCTGCGATCATGGCGGCGTTGTCGGTGCACGCCGAAAGCGGTGGCACCGTTACGCGGATCCCCTGACGCCCAAGCTTCTTGATCATCATCTCGCGCAGATGCGGATTAGCCGAGACGCCGCCGCCGATGCAGTATTCCTTGCATCCGGTGGCATGCAGGGCGTTTTTGGCCTTCTTGTACTGCACGTCAAAGACCGCCGCCTCAAACGAAGCCGCCAGGTCGGGCAGGTGAATCGTTCGGCCGGCCTTGGTCTCCTGCTCGATATAGAGCGTCACAGCGGTTTTAAGGCCCGAAAGCGAGAAACGATAGTCTCCCCTGCTGTTAAGCGCACGGGGGAAATCAATCGCGCGGGGATTGCCCGTCTCGGCCAGCTTGGAAATGATGGGGCCACCGGGATAGCCCAGGCCCAGCGCCTTGGCCACCTTGTCAAAGGCCTCGCCCACGGCGTCGTCGAGCGTCTCGCCGAGCACCTCGTAGTCACCCCACGCCTTCACGTGCACGAGCATGGTGTGCCCACCCGAGACAAGCGTGAAGATAAACGGCGGTTTGAGGTCGGGTTGCGCCAGCAGGTTGGCAAACAGATGGCCCTCAAGATGATTGACGCACACGAGCGGCTTGCCGGCAGCGTAGGCAAAGCCCTTGGCGAAGGCGACGCCAACCACGAGCGCGCCCACCAGGCCCGGACCCTGCGTCACGCCCACAGCGGCAAGCTCGCTTGGCGCAATGGCTCCACCCGTAAGGCCCAGCGACGCTGCGGCGTCTTCAAGCGCCGCATCCACGACACTCACGATGACCTCGACGTGCTTGCGCGAGGCGATCTCGGGCACCACGCCGCCAAAGCGTGCATGAAAATCAATCTGCGTCGACACCTGGTTGGCCAGCATATTGCCGTCCGCATCGATAATCGCCACGGCCGTCTCGTCGCAGGAGCTCTCGATGGCAAGTACCAGGCGACGGCGCTCGATTTCGGCACGCTCCTCAACGGTGCGCTCGGGCACGGGCAGCGGCCATGCACGCTGTTCGGCAGCAGTTGGCTCGGGCGAGGCATTGTCGAGAGGAAGCACCAGGGGCAGCGGCGCCGTCATGACGATGGCGTCCTTGCCGGCACCGTAGTAGCCGCGACGACGGCCCGCCTCGGTAAAGCCCAGAGCGGTATAGAGCGCAATCGCGTCCTCATTGCCGTCCTCAACCTCAAGCGAAGCCGTGGTACAGCCGAGCATCTGGGCGTCATAGCTCACGTGCGACAGCAGCTTGCGGGCAATGCCCTCGCGACGATGCGCCGAATCAACGGCAACGTCCATGATCTGTACGTCACCATCGACAACCATACCGCCGGCAAGGCCCAGGAGCTGGCCATCATCGTGAGCAACCCACCAGCTGCGCGGAGCGGCAACGTCCTGACCCAGCTCGGACAGGAACATGCTCGGGGTCCACGCCTCGTGCCCGGCGCCTTCAAAGCTGGCTGCCTCCAGCGCGCTCGCACCCTCGGCATCAGCCGCACCCATGGGGCGGAACTGCAGATGGCGACCGGCGAGCTCATCGGCCACGCCCGTAATTTCACTCTGCGCGCTCTCGGCAAGCCCAAGACGCCTGCGCTCGTTTTCCTCGGCATCCGAAAGGCGCGTATAGATCGGCAGGATGCGGGCCGGGTCTCCGTCGCCCGCAGCATGCGCAAGGAGCAGGCCCTCGCCCGAAGGCCACCACAGGTCGCGCTCCACGCAGCGGGCAATCTCCTCCTCACGCAAAAGCTTGCCGTAACGTACCAAGCCGTCGCCCGTCAGCCTCATTTGATCCCAGCCGGCGGCCTCGCGCCACTCATCGAGCGCCACGGCGGCCTTGACCACGCTCTCGCGCTCAAATAGACGCTCGGGGCCTTCGTCCCCCAGCACATACAGCGCCGGGTACACCTCGCCGCGCATGGCGTCGGCAAGAACACCAAGCTTGCCGCGCACGCCGGCCTTCCATGCCGTCCAGGCGCAAGCATCGAGCGTCGACACACCCAGCAACGGCACATTGGCACCGCGCGCCAGACCCTTTGCGGTGGAGATGCCGATACGCACGCCCGTAAACGAGCCGGGACCGCGACCGACCACATAACAGCCGACATCGCTGCGATCCAGGCCGGCCTGCTTCAGTACGTCATCAACAGTATTCACGAGCTCCACGTTGGCATGACGGCGACACAGATGGTCCTCACTTACCAGCTTCGCCTCGCCTGCCTGCACATCAATCCAGCTTACCGCGCAGGCAAGCATGTCAGTCGAAGTATCGAGCGCCACCACCGGCGCGTTGTCCCTATGCAAGCTCATCTTGTACAGCCCTATCAATCAAATCGGAAAGCTCCGTCGCGCGCTCGCCGTGAGCCTCAAGCGTAATCGTTCGCACGTCGCTGTTGTCCTCGTCACGCTTAAGCGTCACCGAGAGATACTCATCCGTCAGCTCGTCCTGGAATTGTTCGCCCCATTCCAGCAGGCAAGCACCCTCATAGCCCAGCACATCGAAAATGCCCGTATCCTCGAGCTCGTAGGCATGCTCCAGGCGGTATAGATCAAAGTGAAACAGCGGAATACGACCTTGATCGTGAACGGCCATGAGCGCAAACGTAGGACTCGTAACCATATGCCCATCGCCCAGCCCGCGCGAGACGCCCTTGGTAAAGTGGGTTTTGCCCACCCCGAGGCCGCCGGTCAAAATCAGCACATCGCCATCTTCCAGGCACGGCGCGACCAGCTCGCCAAAATGCTCCGTATCGGCAGAGCAAGCCGTTTTATAAATACCTACCCCCAGGCGTTCCAGGGACATATATGCTCCTTATTATTCCGAGGCACCCTCTGGCGCGGGATGCCGCTCCAGATAGTCGCCCAGCATCTTAAAGTCTTCCTCCAGCAGCTCCTGCCACGCCGGATTACGCAGCGCCGCCGCCGGATGGAACGTGGGCATCACCACAAAATGCCCCATCTGATGGAACCTGCCGCGCAGCTTGGTGATGCCAATCTCGGTCTTAAGCACAAAGTGCGTCGCGGGGTTACCGAGCGTCACGATGATATCGGGCCAAATGCTTCGAATCTGCTCACGCAAAAACGGTGAACAGGCCAGCACTTCCTCGGGCCGAGGATTGCGATTTCCCGGTGGGCGACACTTAAGCACGTTGGCAATGTAGACGTCTTCGCGCTTGAGGCCAGCCAGCGACAGGATGCCGTTGAGATCCTCGCCCGCCGCCCCCACAAACGGTTCGCCTTGCAGATCCTCGTTACGCCCCGGCGCCTCGCCGATAAACATGACGCGGGCGTGGGGGTTTCCCACACCAAACACGATGTTATGACGCGACTGATAGAGCTGGCAGAGATGGCAGTCGCCTAAAACAGCCTCAATCTCCTCGAGCGCAACCTCGCGCGGCGCTTGGTGACTATGTCCGGGGATGTCCATGACACCCATAGTGGCTCCTACACGTAGACCTTGTCGAGGCGCATGCCAAAGCCGCAAGCAACCTCGTAGTTAATCGTGCCGCGCAGGCGCGCCATCTCGTCCATGGTGATCTCGGCATCACCATCGCGGCCAACAATGATCATCTCGTCGCCATGCTCGGCCTCGGGAATCTCATGCGCCGGATTGGACTGGATGGCAACCATAAACTGGTCCATGCAGATGTTACCCACCTGACGCACACGTTCACCGCGATACAGCACGTCCATACGATTGGAGAGCGTACGCGAAAGACCATCGGCATATCCGATCGGCAGCGTGCAGATCTGAACGCGTGTGCGCGGTACGCGGTAGGTAAAACCGTAGCCCACGCCCTCACCCATCGCAGGATGCGCCACACGCGTCACGCGCGCATGGACGCTCATAACAGGATCGAGCTTCATCACGCGGCCGCTCAGCTCGCATGGCTGCATGCCGTACAAGCCAACGCCGGCGCGAATCATATCAAAATGCATCGAGGGATCGAGCATCGAGGACGGCGTGTTGGCACAGTGCACGATACCGCACTCAAAACCCGCGTCCTTAATGGCTTGAACGGCCTCGGTAAAGCGCTGGCACTGCAGCTTATAGTCCCAACCCGAAGGTTCATCGGCCGTGGCGAAGTGCGTAAAGACGCCATCACACTGGATACCGCGATGGAAGCTAATACCACGAACAAAGTCGAGCACCTGCGTGTAGTGAACACCGATGCGGTTCATGCCCGTCTCGATGGCTAGATGGTACTTACCCACCTTGCCTGCCGCGACAGCGTACTCGCCATAGGCAAGGGCGAAATCGGACGTATAGACCGAAGGCATGATATCGAACTCGAGCAACGTCGGAATGGCCTCGATAGGCGGCTCGCTTAGGATGAGGATGGGTTTCGTGATCCCGCCCTGTCGGAGCTCAACGCCTTCACTAACCGTCGCCACGGCAAACATGTCGGCACCGGCCGAATACATAATTTTGGCGCACTCGACGGCACCATGGCCATAGGCATCGGCCTTGACCACGCAGCACAGTCGCTGACGTGGATCGAGCAGGTTCTTGTAAGCCCTCGTGTTGCGGCGAAGCGCCCCTCGGTCAATCTCAACCCAGGACCAGCGCGTCAAATCGGCTTTATTCATGATTAGTCATCCGACCCTTCGTCCATGATTCCCAGATCATCGAGTGCATCCTTTGCCGCCAATTCCATGGCAGGACCGATCAAGTCGATCAGATCGGTCGCAATAACACTCTTCTCACCGTACTCCGTTGCCGCGACAAAACCCGCGTAGCTGTGAAGCGCAACGGCATACGAATACAGCAGCTCCCAACGATCCATCTCATCACGCATGGTAGCCAGTGTGCCGGCCAAAATGCCCGCAAGAACATCGCCCGAACCGGCAGTCGCCAACGACGCCGGACCCGAGAGCGGCAAAAGCACGCGCTCAACGCCACAGATAGCCGTCGTCGGTCCCTTGGCAATAACCACGAGATTGTCGGAGCCGGCAGCCCAGACAACCTTCTGCGCGGCCGCGATTGCAGTCCCCAGATCGTTAACCTCGTCACCGGCAACCAAGCGCGAAAGCTCGCGATAGTGCGGCGTCATGACGAGTGGTTGCTCGCGGCGGTACATCTCAGGGTTGCTATCGATACCGTCGATAGCAATCTTAGAAAGGCAGTTGAGCGCATCGGCATCAAGGATCAGCGGCACATCAAGCTCCAACAAGCCCGAAACCACCTGCATGGCACCGGCAGACGTCGTCATGCCGGGACCGCACAGTACGCAGCTGTACTTCTTTGCAATCTCGCACACGGTCATACGAGCAGCGGCACCAAAAGAGCCGCGGGAATCGGACGGAATAGCAAAAACCGGAATCGAGGGGAGTGCCATACGAATAAGATTGGCACACGCATCAGGCGTCGCGACAGCCACATAGCCGGCACCCGCACGGGCAGCAGACTTGGCGGCCATAATGGCAGCGCCAGGATACTGCGCCGAGCCGGCAACAATAAGGACGGAACCGCGAGAATACTTATCGATATTCGTGGGCAGCGGAGCAAAGAAATCCACCAGATCACCGGGCTCGACAATCTCGGCGGCATGGTCGACATCATCGATGACCTCATCAAGGCGATCATAGAGGCCACCGCACACCAGATCACCGGCGTACTCTGGGCCATCAGCGCTGTAGAGGCCAATCTTGGGCGTGATCATCGTGACCGTGCGCTCGGCACGGATGCAGTCGTCGTCGACAACACCGGTCTCGGCATTCAGACCCGAAGGAACATCGATGGACACCACATGGTCGGCGCAGTCGTTAACTGTCGGAATCCAGATGGAGAACGGTGCACGCAGGTCACCGTGGAAACCGGTACCAAAAATAGCGTCAACAACAACGTCGGCCTTATCGATCAAAACCTCAAGCTCATCACGCGAGGGACCAACGCAAACGTGCACATCGCGGCCGGCAGTTCGACGAGCAACATGACGTGCCAGAGCAGCAGGAATCTCATCCGGCTCAACCGGAGAAACGATATCCACGTCCACACCCTTGTGGCTCAGGATATCGGCGGCAACCCAACCGTCGCCGCCATTATTACCAAAACCGACCAGAACGAGAACCCGATCGGGATTGAGCTTCAAGACCTCGTTGGCGGCAAACTCACCCGCTAGCTCCATAAGCTCGGCCTTCGAAGTCCCTTCGCGTTCGATGATATCCTCGAGACGAACGACTTCTTCGGTACTCAAAACCGGTTTCATCTATGCTCCTAGCGTATCTTGCGAAGCATCGCCCAGGTGCTCCGTCAATGCTGAATTCTGCAGCTGCTCAAGCTCATCTAAAACAGAGCGAGCCTCTTTAAATGTCTGCGCAACGCGTTTCTTGTTGCTCACTTTTTCTTCCTTAGGCTTAGGTCGAGCATCCTCGGTGATTGCAATGGAATTAGCGACAGCCAAGTCACCCGTAAGGGTAATAGAAAGAGCGACCTCAACAACACCCAGTTCTTGAGCGATCTCGAGAGCACGGCCCGAAAGCAGCGCCTTCGGTTTGCCGAGTTTATCACGCGTTACCGAAACATCCTTGCGACCCACGCCTTGACTAAAACCCGTGCCGAGAGCTTTAAGCACCGCCTCGCGCGAAGCAAAGCGGCTCGCATAGTGAGCAGCGGGACGCGATGATGCATCGCAATACGCACGCTCTTCTTCGGTAAACACACGCCGAGCAAACGACGGCGTCTTTTCAAGAATTGATCTCATGCGGGAAATCTCGACGATATCAACGCCGATACCAGCTTCAGCCATGTTCACCTCCATATCGCACAGACTAAGTTATTGTAGCCCGTTCGCAGAAGATGCGACAAACGAGGGTTATAAAACACAGCTACTATGTGAGACAAATTGCCCGAGATACAAATCAGAACCACCCTTAAAAAGGGTGGTTTGCTCTTAGGGTATAACCCACGGGCCCCGGGCTCGCGTCTAAAGGCGCGGGCCCGGACTTCGTCCAGGCCTAGTGCATCTTGACCCGTGGCGCGCCGGTCGAACCGGCAGCATCACCCCCTCTTGAAGGGGTCCTCGTACTCCTTCACGCTCAGCTTGTCCAGTGCGATGTCGTGGGACTCCTGCTCCCTGATGTACTTGGCGATCGTCGCCTCGTTCAGGCCG
>NZ_QRHU01000038.1:7303-7859 GCF_003470945.1 Collinsella sp. AM23-17
GCGATGTCGTGGGACTCCTGCTCCCTGATGTACTTGGCGATCGTCGCCTCGTTCAGGCCGACGGTGGACACGTAGTAGCCCTCCGCCCAGAACTTCCTGTTGCCGAACTTGTACTTGAGGTTGGCGTGCCTGTCGAATATCATCAGCGAGCTCTTCCCCTTCAGGTAGCCCATGACGCTCGCGACGCTGTACTTCGGCGGGATCGCCAGCAGCACGTGCACGTGGTCGGGCATCAGGTGCCCCTCGATTATCTCGATCCCCTTGTACTCGCACAGCTTCCTGAGGATCTCCCCTATGTCGCTCCTGATTTGGTTGTAGATCACTTTGCGCCTATACTTCGGCGTGAACACGATGTGGTACTTGCACATCCACTTCGTGTGGGAAAGGCCGTAGGCCTTCTGGGCCATGGCGACCACCCCTTCGACTCGAATTCTTGACGGCCTGAACAATCGTCAATATCGGTCGGAGGGGTGGCTTTGTAAAGCCGTTTGTCTCCACCCGCGTAGCGGGTGGTTTAAAGCTGGCCGCTGCGCGGCCAGCAGACTAAAGTCTTGAA
>NZ_QRHU01000039.1:0-6202 GCF_003470945.1 Collinsella sp. AM23-17
ACTAGCCTCTCTTCACGAGCCCCGCAGTCCGCTCCGACTGCGGGGCTTTTGCTGTTGAGGGGTGAGCAAATGGAGAGCGGGCAAGATTCAATTTGATTAGACGCTCAGATCGTGAGATGCCTGGAACCAAACGATGACTCCTAGAATCCTAATTCGGCGTTTGTCCAGCACAATATCCGGTTCCGATGTGCGATATGAGTGGGATGAGAGCATCACGGTGTTTGTGCCGGTGCTATAACGCCGTATGACGATTCTCGAATTATCGGCCAAAGCGAGGACGGAGCATCCGTTCCAGGGTTTCAGACTGGGATCCACGAGGAGATGAGATCCAATCGGATAGCATTTGGACATGGCGGACGTGTCCATTTGAACAAAGAAGCACCCGCGATGTTTCTTGAATACGGATGAGGGAAGCGCGGTTGTTCCGGTTTGTTTAAGTCCCGTTCTGCCTCCATTCATCTGGATTTTAAATACATCGCAAAGGGAATCAGTAATAACTTCTCTGGATTCCCCCTTCCGCTCCTCGTGGTCGAGCCTTGCGGCTAGCCCTGCGGTTTCAGATGTGAGGTCGTCGAGCTGCAGGTTAAATGTCGATACTATCTTGAGCAACGTTGAGCGGCGGATTGCATAACGATCCTTTTCCCAGCGACATACCGTTTCTTTGGAGACGCCGACGAGTGTCGCGAGCTCCTCCTGTGTTAGCTGATCGCGCTTGCGAAGCGCCTTTATGTTTTGACCCGTTCCCATGTTATGAAGTGCGGACGAGGGGAAGGCAGAGGCAGTTGGGACCGCCAAAGCCGTTTGTCAGCTCGAAGATAGAGATGGGGACAAGTTCAATACCTGCCTGCTCCAGTGCTTTGTTGGTTTCGGCGTTTTCTTCGTATACGCAGACCTTGCCGGGCTCCAAACAAAGGGTGCTTGTGGCATTGTTGGACCTTTCGACCTCTGCTGCACCGGGATTTGAGCCACCGCAAAGGATAAATTGCAACGAACTTGAACCTAGGGCTAATCGCAACGCTTCTTTCAGTCCGCCTTCGACATGGCGTGCCCGGGTTGTCCCTTCCAATCTGCCCCGTGTGATGCGGTAGACCCGCGCTTGGTCGAGAAGTTCACGGGCAACGAGGAATGTCTCGTAGCCAACGCGAGTGAAATATGTGTCGAGATGAATGCAGAGGTCATCGTAGGGGACCTGAATGGCCCATACGGACTCAATAGTCGAGTTCTCATCCCAGAGCAAGTTATTTGCCAGGGTGTCTATCGCCGCCGGTTCGGTTCGCTGGGAGATTCCAACGGCTACGTTTTCGCTGTTGAGGTTGTGCAGGTCGCCGCCTTCAATGTGGAAAGTCGATTCATGCTTGAAGAACTGGGGAGTCTCGCGGAAATCCGGGTGATAGGTAAAAATCGTTTTATAGGCGATAACCTCACGGTTGCGCTCTGGCCAGTACATATGGTTGAGCGTGACGCCTTCGCCGATGACGCTCGCCGGATCGCGAGTGAACCACATGGTGTTAAGGGGGCTTACGAGAAGGTCGTCAGGCGAGTATGCATCGCCCGTCAGTTTTGCGAGGCTGAATACTTCCTTATCCGTATCGAAGACCTGGGAGTAGCGGATGCCATTGACCGCTGCTTGAGCCAGGGCACGGGAGCCTTCGATGCGCTCGAGATACACGCGAATGGCAGATTCGAGCTCAATGCCCCGCGCGCCGCATTCTGAAATGTAGCTATCGATAAAAGAGTGACGCGCCTGCCCTGTCGCATCAAGGGCTTCGGTAAGAAGGTTTTCGAGATAGAGAATCTCTACTCCTTCGTGCTCGAGCATTGCCGAGTAAGCATGATGCTCCCTAAGAGCCTTTTCAAGATCAAAAGAGTTGCTAGAAGGGCGCAGCGTAAAGACTTGATTGAACTGGCCGTCGGGGTAGTTGCACGTTTCGGGGCCGGGACAGTGCAGGAGGACCCTTTTTAGCTTTCCTATTTCGTTTTGAACATGCAGTGCGGACATATGACCTCGCTTTGGCGGTGAGTATTTATTGGTTCCATAGTGGCACATTACGAGATTGTTTCAATTTACATCATATCTGTCACAGGAGAATGGCACGAGCCGAGCTGCTAATTGACGAATTACATCAATTAGCAAAGTAAATTGACGAATTACATCAATCTAAAGGCCGTTTACGGGCCGATGGCTTTCGCTGGCGGGCGATGGGGCGGAAGGGTGTTTTGCGCGATGACACAATGGCTTTGCCGGCAACGAAAAACCCCTGAATTAAGGAGGAGAGATGGCAGAGACAGAAAAGAAGCGTGCCTTTCGAGTTCCGCACGTATACACCATCATTCTCGTCTTGATGGCCGTATTTGCCGTTCTGACCTGGGTCGTGCCTTCGGGTTCGTTTGAACGCCAGGAGGTTAACGGCCGCGAGGTAACAGTTTCGGGCACCTATGCGCCTGTCGATAAGGTCTATACGGACGAGGACGGCAACGAGGTCGATCTTCGCCAAGGCGTCTTCGAAGTGCTTGAGGCTCCTGCGATCGGTATCCAGCAAGCGGTCGAGGTCGTTGCGTTCATTTTGATCGTGGGAGGTTCCTTCCAGGTCATCACGGCGACCGGAGCCATCACGAGCGGCGTTGCTCGAGTGGTGAAGAAGTTCAAGAGCAAGGACGTCCTCATCATCCCGATCCTAATGGTGCTCTTTGCCTTGGGTGGCAGCACCTTTGGTATGGCAGAGGAAACGCTTCCGTTCTTTGCGATTCTTATGCCGATCATGATGGCCATGGGCTTCGACTCAATTACGGCGTTCATGACGGTGTTTGTGGGCGCCCGTATCGGATACATCGCATCTACCGTCAATCCGTTTAACGTTCTGATTTCTCAGGGCATCCTCGGCATCCAGGGCAACCCTCAGCTTTGGCTGCGTACTATCGCCCTTGTCGTGCTTACTGCGGTTGGCGTCGCATGGGTTGTGATGTATGCCCTCAAGGTTAAGAAGAATCCCGAGGCATCCCCCGCTTTCCACGATGATATCGAGAAGCGAAAAGAGTTTGGCGCGGACGAGAATCTCCTCGATAGCGAGTTCACCGCTAGGCAAAAAGCCGTCATGGTTTTTTTCGTGCTTGGACTTGGCGCTATCATTTGGGGCCTGGTAGCCCAGGGCTGGTACATGAACGAAATCTCTGCGATTTTCTTGGCCATGGCCCTTCTTTCGGGTGTTGTTTCCGGGATGAATGAGAAGGAAATCGCCGGCGAGTTCGTTAAGGGAATTGCAGACTTCGCGTTCTCTGCCATCGTTGTTGGACTTGCCCGCGGAATCCTCGTAATCGCCAATGACGGCCTCATCATCGATACGATTCTCAATACGCTCGCCACGGCTCTCACTGGAGTTCCAGCCGTTATCTTTACGAGCATCCTCTATGTCGTGGATAACCTTCTGTCGATCCTCGTTCCGAGCTCCTCGGGCATCGCTGCTCTTACGATTCCCATTTTCGGCCCGCTTGTTGAGCTGATGGGCTTAAACCCCGAGGCTGCAGTTACTGGTCTTTCCATGGGCAGCGCGGCCATGTCTCTCATTTCGCCAACAAGCGCGATGCTCGTTGCCGGTCTTGGCGTCTGCAAGATTCCGCTTGGCCAGTGGTGGAAGGTCGCTTGGAAATTCTTCCTGGTCGTAAGCGTTATCTGCATGGCATTCACTGCGGTTTCGGGTCTTATCCCCTTGCCGTAAAAGTAAAACCCTACATACAGTTGTAAGAAAGAAGGATAGAGATGAGCAAAGGACTGAACGTTCATAGCGAGATTGGCGCCCTCAAGAAGGTGTGCGTCCATCGCCCCGGTATGGATCTTGTAAACATGAAGGCGGAGGATTTCGACCGCGTTTGGATTCACGACGCGTTCTATCTGGACTATGCCCAGAAGGAGCACGATCAGTTTACCGACCTTCTTCGCGGCGCTGGCGCCGAGGTCGTCTATATGGAAGAGCTGCTCGCTGAGACGTTTGACAAAGTCGAGGGCACTCGCGCAGAGTTCATGACGAAGTTCATGGGGGAGTCCGGCATCTCCAACGCGGCCCTTCGCCAGGCCGTTGTCGAGAAGCTCGATTCCATCAAGGACAACAAGGAGTTTGTCCTCACGGCTATGGGCGGACTGTATGTGCGCGACCTCGAGATCCCGCATGTCGGCGGCTCTCTTGCCAGCTTGGACGGCGATGAGCTGAAGGGCGACGACATGGTCCTCTTCCCCATGCCCGCCTCGTATTTCTCCCGTGATCCCCTGGCTGTCGTGGGCAAGGGCGCTACCATGAATCGCATGTACTGGAATCAGCGCAATCGCGAGGTAATCTTCTACGAAACGGTGCTCCGCAACCATCCCGATTACGCCGGTAGCCCCATCTGGTACGACCACAATAGCGAGTGGCATATCGAGGGCGGCGATATTCTCAACATCAACGCCAAGACGCTCGCCATCGGTATTTCCGAGCGTACCCAGACTGCGGCCATCGATGAGCTCGCCAAGAATATGTTCTGGGGTTCTGATGAGGCCGAAATCGAGAACATCTATGCCATCAAGATTCCGCACGGCTATGCCTACATGCATCTCGACACCGTTTGCACGCAGGTCGATCGCGATAAGTTCACGGTCTATCCCGGCATCTACCAGACGCTTCGTGCCTACCGCCTGACCAAGGGCGATTCGGAGGGGGAGGTGCATATCGAGGAGCTCGAGGGCACCCTGCAGCATATTCTCGAGCTTGCGACGGGTATGGACCACATCACCATGATTGAGTGCGGTGGTGGCGATCCGATCGAGGCTTCCCGTGAGCAGTGGAACGATGGTTCCAACACTCTTGCGGTCGCACCGGGCAAGGTCTGCGTGTATGAGCGCAACGTTGTCACCAACGATGCTCTTTACAAGGCCGGCGTCGAGCTGCTCGTCGCCCCCTCCGAGGAGCTTTCTCGCGGTCGCGGCGGCCCGCGCTGCATGACCATGCCGTTCTGGCGTGAGGAAATCTAGTCAGCGTTAGCGTATCTGGGCGGCGCGTGTGCGTCTGCGCCGCCCATCCCTCCTTGTGTGTTCCAACAACCGAAAGGACTCAAATCATGGCTCTTAATCTTTCTGGTCGAAGCGTTCTTACCCTGCTTGACTTTACGTCCGAGGAAATCGAGTACATGCTCGACCTCTCAAAGAACTTCAAGGATATGAAGCGCGCCGGTTATCCGCACCGCTTTCTCGAGGGCAAGAACATTGTCCTGCTGTTTGAGAAGACCTCAACGCGCACGCGCTGTGCCTTCGAGGTCGGCGGTATGGACCTGGGTATGGGTGTGACCTACCTCGACCCCGGCTCGTCGCAGATGGGCAAGAAAGAGTCCATCGAGGATACCGCCCGCGTGCTCGGTCGCATGTATGACGGTATTGAGTATCGCGGCTCCGACCAGTCGATCGTCGAGGAGCTTGCCGCCAAGGCTGGCGTTCCCGTCTGGAACGGTCTGACCAACGAGTACCATCCCACCCAGGCCCTTGCCGACATTCTTACCATGCGTGAGGAGTTTGGCGACACGCGCGGCATGAAGCTCACCTATATGGGCAAGGAGCAGGGCAACGTCAGCGACTCCCTGATGGTTATCTGCGCCAAGCTCGGCATTAACTTCTGCTCCTGCGGACCCAAGGGCGATGTCGAGGGCGCCACGCACTTCGATCCCGAGCTTCTTGAGCGCTGCCAGGAGATCGCCGCTCAGAATGGCTGCACGATCCAGCTCACTGAGGATATCGACGAGGGCGTCAAGGATGCAGACGTGATCTATACGGACGTTTGGGTCGGTATGGGCCAGGCTGAGGAGCTGTGGAAGAGCCGAATCGATCTTCTCTCTCCCTATCGAGTAACGCCCGAGGTCATGGCCAAGGCAAACCCCGGCGCCATCTTTATGCACTGCCTGCCGAGCTTCCACGATACGCAGACCACCATCGGCGCCGAGATTGCCGAGAAGTTCGGCGTGACCGAGATGGAGGTTTCCGACGAGGTCTTTGAGAGCGCGCAGTCTCGTGTGTTCCAGGAGGCCGAGAACCGCATGCATACCATTAAGGCCATGATGTACGCGACGCTTCGCTAGTAGCTGGGAAGTGAACGAATACTATGAGTAAACCGTACGGTAAGCCCGACCGCATCGTCGTCGCCCTCGGCGGCAACGCCCTCGGCAACAACCCCGTCGAGCAGATCCA
>NZ_QRHU01000004.1:0-122918 GCF_003470945.1 Collinsella sp. AM23-17
ACTAGCCTCTCTTCACGAGCCCCGCAGTCCGCTCCGACTGCGGGGCTTTTGCTATTCACCTAGTCATTGGGGACAAACCCGGCACTTGGGGACGGTCCTTTCCTGCCGGCAGCTTGGGACAGTCCTTAATAGTCATTGGGGACGTTCTTAAACGACTAGTCAAACAAGAACGTCCCCAACGACTACTCATTTAAGTCTGTCCCCAATGACTGCCCAATGGCTGGGAAGGCGCATCCCACACCGACGCATTGCCTTCGGGTCCTCTCCCCAGGCTCTCCATAGCTCAGCTGGACTCCCCGCAACCTGTTCCGAGTTGGCGGAACGAGCGCGACGTGGAGTGTCATTCTTTACCGCGTTAGACTAGACGCAGGGAAAGGAGGAGGACATGGATGCTCGCGTCAAGCAGCTTGTAAATATGATCGAGGACGCTCAGCCTGTCGCTGTCGCGGTACTTGCCAAGCGTCTCGAGGTAAGCGAGCGCGCCGTGAGAAAATATATCCATCGCGCAAACGACAGCCTTGCAGGGGTTGCACGCATCGTTGGCAGCAAGGGGCAGTATCGTATCGATGTTGCACGTGCAGATGAGCTTGCTCGCTTGCTAGACGGTGTGGCTCTGGCCCATCCGGGCATTCCTGATACGCGCGATGGCCGTGTGTCCTTCCTTCTTAACGACCTCCTCATGCGGTCCCAGTGGGTGACGATTGAGGAGTATGCGGATTTACTCTACGTTTCGGCGCGGACTCTGTCCAATGACATGCGTCTGGTAGAGCAGAAACTCGCCCAATTTGACTTAACGCTCGAAAAGCGCCCACGCTACGGAATCCGCGTTGCGGGCGGGGAGTCACAACGGCGCCTGTGCCTGGCCTCGCTGGTGAGGCCCGTGTTGCCCGACACCGACGATGCAAAGCTCGCCGAGCGCCTGCGGGCCATCGCCGCATGTGTGGACGATGCCCTGACGGCCTCGCCCGTCACGGTGAGCTCGCTGGCATCCCGCAATCTCATCATGCATCTTTACATTGCTCTTGGCCGCATCGAGCAGGGCTGCTATGTCCCAGCTGCAGAATCGGACGTTCAAAAACTGGAGGGAACGCGCGAATACGCCGCGGCTTTCCAGATTGCCGCAAACATCAAGGATGCCCTGGGCGTGAGCATGCCCCGAGAAGAGGTTGCCTTTATCGCAATCCATTTGCTCGGCAGGGGCACGGGCGTGCCCGAGAAGGGCTCTGCCGTTATCTCGGACGAGATGTGGGAGATTGCTTCCGAGATGGTACGTGCGGTCAACGATGAGTTTAGGTTTGACTTTAGCGGCGATCTTGAACTTCGCATGAACCTTGCTCGGCATATCGGCCCTCTGGGCTATCGCCTTGAATATCACATGCATATGGATAACCCCATGCTGCCCGATATCAAGACGAGGTTTCCGTTGGCCTATTCGATGGCAGCTGGCACCTCGCAGGTACTCGAGCGTCATTTTGGCAGCCAGCCCTCTGATGAAGAGCTCGGCTACATCGCCATGGCATTTGCCCTGGCCCTCGAGCAGCAAGCCGACCAGCCGCGTCGCAAGCGCATCCTGATCGTGTGCGCCTCGGGAGCGGGAAGCGCCCGTATGCTCGAGCACCAGTACCGCAAGCAGTTTGGCATGTATATCGATTCGATTGAGACATGCGATGTCGCCCGCGTGGGAACGTTCGATTTTTCGCACATCGACTACGTGTTCACAACGGTGCCGCTCAACGTCAAGTTGCCCGTGCCCGTCCGCGAGGCCGATTTCTTCTTGGAGACGAGCGATGTCAACGCTATCCGCAAGGTGCTGAGCGACGACACTGCGCAATCGGACTCCGTAAGCTCTTTCTTTAGCCGTGCCCTGTTCTTCAACCGCGTTGAGGCGCCGTCGAAGCAGGCCGTTCTCCGATATCTCTCCGAGCGCGCCGTCGAGAGCGGCCGTGTCGATGCCCAGTTTGCCCAAGAGGTCGCCGAGCGCGAGAGCGCGAGTGCCACCTCGTTTGGCAATGGGGTAGCCATGCCCCATGGGATGCATCCCTTGAGCGCCGAGGCCTTTGTTACCGTGGGCCTGCTCGAACATCCCATTCTTTGGGACGAATACGGCCATGAGGTCGATATCGTCTTTATGGTGTCGTTTGCCCGGTCGGGCGGCGATGAGGCGCGGATCTTGAGCTCACTGCTCGCCGAGATCTTTATGGACCGCCAGGGGGTCGAGCGCCTACGCGAGCGCCGGTCCTGGCATGAGCTGATGGCGCTTGTGCAAGCGCATACGGCTTAAGACTTCTTTTGTCGATAACCCTGTCTGTCTACCTGCAATAAACCTCGAGGATTGCGGGCGGGAGATAGGCGTTTCGAATATTCAAGTACAAACCAAACATCACGGGAGAGGAGACCGTTATGGACGATCAGGGAACCGAGATGGTTTCGTTTCAGCTGGTCGCTGCAGCGGGAGAGGCACGCAGCCTTGCCTTCGAAGCCCTTGAAAAGGCAAAAGCGGGGGATTTTGACGCCGCCGCCAAACTCATGAAGCAGTCAAAGGATGCGGGAATCAAGGCTCACCACATCCAAACGCAGCTGCTTTCGACTGAGGCAGCGGGCGAGCATCTGTCGGTGGATGTGTTGCTGGTCCATGCTCAGGACCACCTCATGTGCTCCATGCTTGCTCAGGAGCTCGTGCAGGAGCTGATCTGCCTGTATGAGTGCACTGCAACCAAGAACGCCTAGCGGCGTGCGGTGACTATCCAACCAATCAATGCGAAGGGAATCCCTTATGAAGATCCTTCTTGTTTGCGCAGCTGGTCTGTCTACAAGCATTCTGATGAAGAAACTCGAGAAATATGCGGAGCAAAACGGCATCGAGCTCGATATCGATGCGGTGGGTATCGGCGAGTATCAGGAGACGTGCGCCAATTATGACGTGCTGCTCTTGGGGCCGCAGGTGTCCTACCAGCTCAACACCGTCAAGCAGGGGAGCGGTAAGCCGACCGCGGTCATCCCCGCACAGGACTACGGCATGGGCAACGCCGCCAACGTGCTGGCACTCGCCCAGTCGCTGTTGGGTTAGGAGGCAACCATGGAGAAGTTCATGACCCTGCTTCAGGAAAAACTGACCCCTATCGCCAATTTCTGCGGCACCGAGCGCCACTTTGCCTCCATGCAAAAGGGCTTTATGAGCGCGATCAGCTTCATCTTGGTATCTGCCGTCTTTATGATCCTCGCCAACCCGCCGGTCACGGCCGACCTGGTGGCGCAGGGCGGGTTCTGGTCCGTCTTTGGCCCTTGGCTCGATTTTGCGACGGCCAATAAGCTCACGCTGCTCATCCCCTTCAATATGACGATGGGCATACTGTCGGTGATCGTGACGTTCGCAATCGCCTATAACCTGGCGGGCACCTACAAGATGCCCAAGCTTAACGCCGGCATGACCTCGCTGGTGATGTTCCTGATCGCCGCGGCGCCGTCGTCCTACTACCAGCTTGCTGACGAGTCCGTGCTCCAGGCGGTCCCCTGCACCTATCTGGGTGCGCAGGGCCTGTTTACCGCCATCATCGTTGCCTTGGTCTCCGTCGAGGTCACGCGCTTCTGCCAGACCAAGGGCATCACCATCAAGATGCCCGATGGCGTGCCGCCGTTTTTGTCCGAAACCTTTGGCGCCATCGTACCTATGCTCGCCAACATCCTCATCTTCTTTGGCGGCAACCTGCTGATCCAGATGATCGATCCCGCGCTGTCCATCCCCTCGGTTATCGAGAAGCTGCTCGCTGCCCCGCTTTCCGTCGCAGTTGACTCTGTGCCCGGCGCACTGCTTATCTGCTTCATGACGCTGCTGTTTTGGTGCTTTGGCGTCCACGGCAACATGATCGTAATGCCCATCACCGCCCCGGTCTCGCTTGCCGCCTTTGCCGCCAACGCCTCGCTCTATGCTGCCGGGCAGCCGCTTGAGTTCCACCCGGTGCTCATGTCGTTGGCCATCAACCTCATCGGCGGCACGGGTAATACGTTCTCTTTTGTGGCGCTCTGCGCGTTTAGGGCAAAGTCGCAGCAGCTCAAGGCATTTGGCAGGGCATCGATCGTGCCGAGCTTCTTCCGTATCTCCGAGCCCGCGATCTTCGGCGCGCCCATCATCTTCAACCCGATCCTCATGATTCCGTTTGTGCTAGGCGGCATGATCTCGGCCCTGCTGTATTGGGGTGCGGTCTCACTGGGTCTTGTCTCTAACTTCTACATCTTGGTGAGCGGCACGTTCCCCATCTTCGTTCAGGGCTTTGTCCAGTGCCTCGACCCGCGCATCTGGGTGTTTACGATCGTTTTGATCGTGGTCATGGCTGTGGTCTGGTACCCGTTCTTTAAGGTGTACGATAACCAGCTCCTGGCTCAGGAGCAGGAGAACGCCGCGGCAGCTTCTGCCGAGGATGCTGAGTAGCATGAGTTACTTTGACAGAACGTCTGCCGCCGGTATGCCCGAGGGCTTTTTGTGGGGTGGTGCCCTCGCGGCCAACCAGGCCGAAGGGGGCTGGAACGAGGGCGGCCGCGGCATGTCGCACTCCGACCTGATCCCACAGGGTTCCGACCGCTGGGATGTAATGTTTGGCAGGCAAAAGCCCGTGGACGATCCGGACAGGCTGTATCCATGCCGCTGGGGCAACGACTTCTTCCATCATTGGCACGAGGATGTCGAGCTCTTTGCCGAGATGGGCTTTAAGTGCCTGCGTCTTTCAATTTGCTGGAGCCGTATTTTTCCCACAGGGATGGAGACCGAGCCCAACGGCGAGGGCTTGGAGTTTTACCGTCAGGTATTCGAGGCGCTGCGCGAGCATGGAATCGAGCCGCTTGTGACGCTGTCGCACTACGACTATCCGTTGGCTCTGGTCGAGCGCTATGGTGGCTGGCAAAGCCGAGAGATGATCGAGCGGTATGCGCACTACGTCGAGACCGTCGGACGCGCGTACCAGGGCCTCGTGCGTTATTGGCTTACGTTCAACGAGATCAACAGCGTGGCGCTGTCCTATCTCAACGCGGGTGTCACGCTCGAGGATGAGCGTGACCGTGCAGCCGTGACCGCGGCGTTCTCGCACCATATGTTTATGGCGAGCGCTCGCGCTGTCGAGATTCTGCACAAGATCGATCCCGCAAACAAGGTGGGTTGCATGGTCGCTGCCGGTGCGACCTATCCGTACCGTTGTGCGCCCGAGGACGTATGGCTTGCGTATGAGGAGGACCGCGGCCGCTACTTCTACACAGACGTGATGGCTGCGGGCGCCTATCCTGCTTGGAAGCTGCGTGCACTCGAGAAAGAGGGTGTTCACGTGCCCTTTGAGCCGGGCGATACGGAGTATCTGGCAGAGCATACGGTCGACTTCATCTCGTTCTCGTACTATTGCTCGCGCTTGGTGTGCGCCGATGATCAGGTGATCGCCGAGAAGGCGGAGGGCAACGTGTTCCCGACGTTGCGCAATCCGTACCTCAAGGATAAAGAGACTGCCTGGAAGTGGCAGATCGATGCGCTGGGTTTGCGCGTGACGCTTGCCGGCTACCACGATCGTTACCATCTTCCGCTCTTTATCGCCGAGAACGGTGTGGGCGGACTCGATGCGCTGGAAGACGGCAAAGTCCACGATGCGTATCATATTGATTACCTGCGAAGGCATATTCTTGCGCTGCGCGATGCAATTGTCGAGGACGGTGTTGACCTGATGGGATACACGCCGTGGGGCTGTATCGATTTGGTGTCGGCCTCGACGGGGCAGATGAAGAAGCGCTATGGCTTTGTTTATGTTGATGCCGATGATATGGGCAAAGGCACGTTCGATCGCTACCGAAAGGACAGCTTCTGCTGGTACCAAAAGGTCATTGCATCAAATGGCGAGGACTTGAGTTAACTCTTGCAGGTCTGTTGCCCCCGCGGTCCGCTTCGGCCGCGGGGGCTTTTGTTATTGAGGCGGCTGTTCATGAGGAGCATTGCAGGCTGCGGAAACCCGGCACTTGGGGACGTTCCTTTCCTGCCGGCAGCTTGGGACAGTCCTTAAAGGCCGCATCGATCAACTGCGGAAAGCACATTCCAGAATGAGCGTCCAACATGGGTGCGGTTTCCCTTGAGGCCCTCAATCGGAAAATGCATCCCGGATTATTGTCGAAAAGCGGTCCCTAGTTTCCCAAACGGGCCGCTAACGGAAAGCGCATCCCGCTATTGGGCCCCAAAGCAGGACGCGCTTTCCGTGCTGGCAGTTCCAAGCAGTTCGGGATGGCCCTTTTCGTCTGCTCTCGGCCGGCGTCCGTAAGACTGTCCCCGACGACCACTCATTTAAGTCTGTCCCCAATGAGTGCCCAATGACTAGTAGTAGGCCCACATGGCTTCGACTTCGTTGAGGACCTCTACGACGCCCCAGCGTCGGGCGCTGCGGCTGGCCGAGTTGGGATCGA
This sequence comes from Collinsella sp. AM23-17, assembly GCF_003470945.1. Taxonomy (NCBI): domain Bacteria; kingdom Bacillati; phylum Actinomycetota; class Coriobacteriia; order Coriobacteriales; family Coriobacteriaceae; genus Collinsella; species Collinsella sp. AM23-17. The sequence continues at coordinate 6,424 of NZ_QRHU01000004.1, forward strand.
AGACTTCAATCTGGTCGGCGTCGTCAATACCGTAAAGCACAATGTAGTGGCCCACGTTGGTAAAGGTGCCCGGCCGAACGGCGGCGATGACGGGCGCTCCCGAACGCAGCGCCTGAGTCATCGAGTCGCGATCGTTATGAAGCTCCGTTCCGTTAAGTCCCAACTGCCACGCACCGCTCGTCATAAACGACCATTCGGTTGCACCGGTGGGGGCGTAATTGCCTGCCTCGGAAAGCGCGCACATATCGACGGGAGTCATATCGGTGCGTCCCGTCTTAAAGATATAGACCATGGTGAGGCACGTAGGCCCGCAAGCATTTTGGCGGATGGTACCGCCGGCGTAAGGCAGCTCCGACCATGCAGGGTCGATCTGATAGATATGGGGCATCGTGCCGGCTTGCCATTGCGAGCGCGGGGTCGAAAAGGCGAAAGAATAACCGGGCGCGACGGGGGCCTTGAGCAGCTTGTCCTCGGCGGTGGGCTCGAGACCGGCCGAGCCGTGGGACATACAGGAGCTCATAAGCACAAAGACCAGACAGATGAGGATAGAGCACAGTGCGAGGCAAAGCCGACGAGCCGGCAGGGCGGGGGCATTCACGTACGATGTCGAGCGGTAGGGCTTGCCGTCGCGTCCGCCTTGGGGATGCGAAAAGAAGCGGTTGATATGGCTGCCGGGCTGACGTGCGCCGTTGCGGCGCAGTTGCGGAACCTCGGCTTGGCGCTGTCGAGTGCGCGCGCCCAAGCGGCTATCTTGCTGTGCGCTTGTGCCCGTGCTCGGACGGCCACTCTGCCGTGTTCTGTTTGTCTGCTGCCGAGACGAAGGCTTGGGTTGCTCTTGAGGGCGTTGCGGATTGCTGCTCGTGGCACTTCTGGGCGTCGGCGTGGTGCGGCCAGCAAGGCGAACGCTTTGTCGCCGTTGATCACCGTCGTTGTATCCGTATGCCATTCGTACCGCCTTGTCTCATGTATAACCTGTCTATCCTACAAAAAAGATGTGCAACAAATGGGTCCGCGCGTCAAAAGCTCGGTAAACGGTACGAAAGGCGCAAAACACACGGCCTCAAAAACATCTCTATATGCGTCCGATGAGCGTACGCCCGTCGGACGGGCGACAACAATGAGCGGCAAACCGTGCCGTTCGTCCCAAAAACGGCGCCGCTCGTTTTGCAGTTCTGCCTTCGGTCGAGCCACAAGCGGCGCTGCTGTGCCAAGGCCGTATTGTAAAGCCACGAAATAAAAGCGCGCGGCAAAACAGACCGCGCAAGGGGTGACGCCAAAGAGGCGTCAATAAGGAAAGGAGGGGAACAATGGCGGACAAGAACGCAGAAGTTGCAGTCGAAGGTAACGGCGGCATGAAGAAAACGCTTTCGCTCTGGAACTTCTTCACCATCGGTTTCGGTGCCATCATCGGAACTGGCTGGGTTCTGCAGGTCGGCGACTGGATGGTCGTGGGCGGCGGTCCCGTTCCCGCTATGATCGCATTCCTCTTGGGTGCAATCTTTCTCGTGCCCGTCGGAGCTGTTTTCGGTGAGCTCACGGCTGCTATCCCCATCTCGGGCGGCATCGTCGAGTATGTCGATCGTAGCTTTGGCCGTACGCTGAGCTATATCACCGGTTGGCTCCTGGCCCTGGGCAACGGCATCCTGTGCCCGTGGGAGGCAATCGCTATCTCGACCCTCGTGTCCGAGATGTTCGGCAGCCTGCCCGGTCTTGAGTGGCTGCGTGCCGTCAAGCTCTATACCATCCTGGGCGCCGACGTTTACCTGTTCCCGACGCTGATCGCGCTCGGCTTTGCAGTCTACGTCATCTTCCTCAACTTCCGCGGTGCCAGCTCGGCCGCCAAGCTCCAGGCCTTCCTGACCAAGGCCCTGCTCTGCGGCATGCTGCTCGCCATGGGCGTCTCGCTGTTCACCGGTTCGCCGGAACACGCCATGCCCGTGTTCTCCCAGGTCACCGGCGCTGGTGGCGGCAAGCCCGCTACCGAGGGCACCAGCCTGTTCGCCGGCATCGTGTCGGTCCTGGTTCTGACCCCGTTCTTCTACGCCGGTTTCGACACCATTCCTCAGCAGGCTGAGGAAGCGGCCGAGGGCCTCAACTGGAACAAGTTCGGCAAGATCATCTCCCTAGCCCTGCTGGCCGCCGGCGGCTTCTACATGGTCTGCATCTACTCGTTCGGCACCATCCTCGACTGGCATGAGTTTGTTAAGAGCCCGGTTCCCGCGCTTGCCTGCCTCAAGGGCATCAACATGCTTCTGTACCTGGCCATGCTCGTCATCGCCACGCTTGGACCCATGGGCCCGATGAACTCCTTCTACGGCGCCACGAGCCGCATCATGCTCGCCATGGGCCGCAAGGGCCAGCTGCCCGAGAAGTTCGCCGAGGTCGATCCCAAGTCCGGCGCTCCCAAGCTCGCCTGCGTCGTCCTGGGCGTCATCACCGTCATCGGTCCGTTCCTGGGCAAGAACATGCTCATTCCTCTGACCAACGTGTCGGCCCTCGCCTTCATCTTCTCCTGCGGCATGGTCGCCCTCGCTTGCCTGCGCATGCGCTTCACCGAGCCCGACCTGCCTCGTCCCTACGAGGTGCCCGGCGGCAAGTTTGGCATCTGCCTCGCTGTCGCTGCCTGCGCCGTCATCATCGGGCTGCTCGTGATTCCGTTCTCTCCCGCCTCCCTCAACATGGTGGAGTGGAGCATCGTGATCGGCTGGCTGGCCATTGGCCTGGCTCTTATGGCCTTTACCAATTCCCGCAGAAAGTAGCGCCTAGCCGGGGCGGATCGGGTGCGCGGGATCCTCTCTTCCGCGCACCGAACCCGGCACCACTTGGGTAGTTTTGTGAGGCCTTAACCCAACACGGCCTCGCCCACTATATGGATCCATAAGGAGGAACCATGTCCACTAAGTATGCAATCGTTGGCGGCAAGCTCATCGACGGTACCGGTGCCGAGCCGGTCGAGAACTCCCTCGTTCTCGTCGACGACAATGGCAAGATCGAGTACGCCGGTGTCATGCAGGACCTTCCCGAGGGCGTTGAGGTTATCGACGCCGCCGGCAAGACCGTCCTTCCCGGCCTGATCGACACCCACCTGCACTTCTCGGGCAACCTGACCGACGATGACACCGACTGGGTCATGCAGCCGCTCCTCGAGAAGCAGGCCGTCGCCGTCAAGCAGGCCTACGACTGCCTCACCCACGGTCTCACCACCGTCTGCGAGATCGGTCGCTTTGGTATCCAGATCCGCGACTGCATCGACAAGGGCGTCTTCAAGGGCCCGCGCGTTCTGGCCACCGGTCTTGGCTTCTGCCGCGTTGCCGGCCACGGCGACTCCCACCACTGCAGCCAGGAGCTCAACAAGGAATCGCACCCCTGGGGCGACCAGGTCGACGGTCCTTGGGATCTGCGCAAGGCCGTCCGTCGTCGCCTGCGCGAGAACCCCGATGCCATCAAGATCTGGGCTACCGGTGGCGGCATCTGGCGCTGGGACTCCGGCCGCGACCAGCACTACTGCTCCGAGGAGATTCAGGCCGTGGTCGAAGAGGCCAAGATGGTCGGCATCCCCGTGTGGAGCCACTGCTACAACAACCACGCCGCTGCCTACGATTCCGTTCGCTTTGGCTGCGAGCAGCTGATTCACGGCTTCGATATCGATGAGCGCACCATGGACCTCATGGCCGAGCAGGGCACCTTCTTCACCCCGACGATCGCCTTCCTGCCCACCTGGTACGCCACCTATCCGCCCGTCTACGTCCCCGAGCTGCACGACAAGTACGAGGGCACCTTGGTCGAGAAGGAGCTGCAGCGCAACTACGACTGCCTGCGCGAGGCCAAGAAGCGCGGCGTCGTCATGACGATCGGCTCCGACTCCTTCTCCTTCGTCACCCCGTACGGCACCTGCTCCATCGAGGAGATGTACGAGTTCGTCGACAAGATCGGCTTTACCCCGGTCGAGACCATCACCTGTGCCACTCTCAACGGTGCCAAGATGTGCCACATCGAGGACGAGACCGGTTCCATCGAGGCCGGCAAGTGCGCCGACCTGCTGGTCGTCAACGGTGACGTCGCCGCCGACATCCACGTGCTCAACACCGACAACATGGACGTCATCATGAAGGACGGCTGGATCGTCGAGGCTGGCACTTTTGGTGAGGCTAACAAATACAGCGCCTAAGATACCGTTTGTCGATGGCTTGATGTAAAACACAGTTTTTGATTGCATAATGCAATGGAGAGGGTCGCTTGCGGCCCTCTTTATTGCTATGGGTGCTACGGACAAGAGGGGATGACGGTGGATTTAAACAGGCTGATTCTGGGCAAGAGCTACAACTCTACCAAGGTCTTTCGTACGGCCCAGCATGTGGTTCAGGCCATCCTGCTCGGTATTGTCGTTCCGGCGCTTATCCTGCTGCTTATCTGGGATTTAACCGATAATCCCAATCCCGTTCCGGGCGTTGTCGTTATTGCCGGCCTGGTCATGCTGTGCTTCTTTTTCTCGTATGTCTTTGTGGTCCCCGACGACCTCACATCGAGCGCAACCGACCGTACGCTCGCCATCGCGTCGAAAATATTCGCCTACACGTCGTGCGGCCTTACGCCCGAAGCGGCCCTGGGCGCCTCTAAAATTATCCTGTCCGAGACCATCGCCTCTGCCATCTGCTTTACCGATGGCAAACAGGTGTTGGCAAGCTGGGGCGAGGACTCGGCAAAGTGCCCTGCCGGCACCCCGGTTGTGCTCAAGACCACGCTCAACGTGATCGAGTCCGGCGAGCAGAGTGTATTTTCGCGCGACGCCTCCAATGAGACGGGAGGCTATTTTCCCCGCCTGCGCGCCGGCATTGTCGCGCCGCTTACCGTGCGCGGGCATTGCGTGGGTACGCTCGAGCTGTACTATCCCCGCCTGAGCAGCATCGATATGCGCCAGACGGCGTTGGCCTCGGGTTTTGCCGATCTCATCTCCACGCAGCTCGCCAGCTTTGAGCTGGAGCGCCAGGACGAGCTCACAGCCCGCGTGGAGCTTCGGGCCCTGCAGTCGCAGGTCGACCCGCATTTTCTGTTCAACACCATTAGCACGATCGTGTCGCTCGTTCGAACCGAGCCCGACAAGGCGCGATCGCTGCTCATCGATTTTTCCAATTACTATCGTCAGACGCTTTCTGACTCCGATACGCTCACCACGCTCGAGCACGAGGTGGAACAGGGCACTCGTTATATCAATCTTATGCAGGCCCGGTATGGCGACGGCCGTCTGCGCGTCTCGGTCGATATCGACTTTGAGGTGCGCGACAGCCTGGTGCCGCCGTTTATCTTGCAGCCGTTGCTCGAAAACTGCATCAAGCACGCGCAGCGCGAGACCGAGCCGCTTTCTATTCATGTTAGGGCTTTCGAGACCGATGACGGTTTGGAGATCATCGTCGAGGACGATGGCATCGGTATGAGCGAAGAGGTCTGCGCGCATCTGTTTGAGCAACATCGCCGAGAGGAGCCCGAGAGCATTACCGCCGACGGCTCCGTCAAGCGAGGTTGCGGCCTGGCGCTCTTCAACGTGCTTCAGCGCATCCATTTCTTTTACGGAGAAGATTCCGGCATGCGCGTGAAGTCCCAGGAGGGCGTGGGAACGCAGGTCATCGTCGAGCTGAACGGCGAGCCGCATGAGCCGGCGCCGTTGACGGCGTAGCACGCGGTTGGATTGAGAGAAAAAGAGGGGAAGCACATATGTCCGAAGGCTGGAACATCTTGGTGGTTGATGACGAGCCTCCCATTAGGGCTGAGCTACGCTATCTGTTGGAAAAGGATATGCGTGTGGGTCAGATTGCCGAGGCGGGCAATGTCACCGAGGCCGTGGAGTCGATTCTCTCGAACAAGCCCAACGTGTTGTTTTTGGACATCACGATGCCCGGCCGCTCGGGAATTGAGCTTGCCGAGACGCTGCAGAACCTAAAGACGCCGCCGGTGGTTGTGTTTGTGACGGCGTTTGCCGAGTTTGCCGCCGATGCGTATAACCTTGATGCGGTCGACTATGTCGTCAAGCCGGTCGAGGACGCACGCCTGTCAAAGGCACTCGACAAGATCGAGGCAGCCTTGGGTGCCCGTCGTGTTATCCACGCTCCGCGCCAGCCTTTGCGTCTGACGGTGGACCGCGGGGGCAAAAAGGTGTTCATTCCCGCCGCAGACGTCTGCTACTTTGAGGCGCGCGCCGATTTTTGCAACGCCATCTGCGCCGAGGGAACGTACCTGATCAATGAGTCGATCTCTTCGCTCGAGCGTCGCTTGGGCTCCGAGGGCTTTATTCGCGTTCATCGCAGCTATCTGGTCAATTTGGAAGACGTGCACAATGTTGAGATTGGCTCCACGGGGTTGATGGAGCTCAGGCTCGACCGCGTGAGCTCGACGGTGCCGGTGTCCCGTCGTCGTGCCGCCGAGGTCAAGTCGCACCTGGGGCTTGCGTAAGAGGCTTGCGTGTCGTCGTTTACCATCGCAGGTTTGGCATGGGCGCGCGGTGGGCATAATGGGTGGCATCGAATGAAATGGAAAGGATCATTATGCCCGCGCTTATCACCCATCATCTGTTTGGCGAGGAAAGCATCGACCGTCTTCCGCAGGGCGTCATCACGTCCGATGAAGAGCGCATTGCCTTTATCTTGGGCAACCAAGGTCCCGACCCGTTTTTCTTTCACATTCTGACACCGCGTGTTTCCGACTGTACGCTGCTGGCGCAGGTCATGCATCGCTCGCGCATGTCTCGCCAGTTCGCGTGCCTGCGCGACGGCGTGTCGCATCTGCTGCCGCGCGACGCCAGCTTGGGTCGCGCCTTTGCGCTGGGCCTGCTGTCTCATTACGTGCTCGACCGCAACGCCCACCCCTTTGTCTATGAGCAGCAGTTTGGCATCGTGGAGTCCGATTCAGAGCTTGAGGATTCGAGCAGTCAGGTCCATGCCGTGATCGAGAGCGACCTGGATGTGCTGATGCTGCAGCTTAAACGCGATGGCGCTACGGTTGACGATTACCCGCCGGCGGGCGAGATCGTCACCACCGATCGCATCAATCGCGTGGCCGGCGTGCTGATGAGCTATGTTGCCGGACGCGTGTACGGCATTGACATTCCGGCGGGGGAGTACGGTGCTGCCGTTGCCAATATGCAGCGACTTTACCGCGCGATTGAGCCGGCCGGCTCCGCAAAGACGCGCGCGATCTCGCTGGTTGAGGGCTTGGTGCACGACTACTCGCTGCTCGACGGCCTTGCCCATCGCGTGACGACGGAGCTGCCCGAGCGCACCGGTAACCTGGGCCATCTGACATGGAAGAATCCCTTTACCGACGAGGTCTCGAACGAGAGTTTCCCCGAGGTCTTTGATCGTGCGCTGGTCGATTACGAATGCACGGTCGCACGTTTTATCGAGACCGGTGACATGGATGCCGTTACCAGTCACGTCAACTACAGCGGTCGCGTGCTCAATGCCGATGAGGAGTTCGACCGCGAGGAATAGGGCCCGTGAGTGCCCCTTTGCCGAATCCTTACCGGCGGTTCTGGACAATTGGAGTACGATGAACTAACTGCATATCGGGCGAATACGAAGGGTCCCTGTCCATGAAATACACCAAGCTCGAGCGTAACTGGGTTATGTATGATGTGGGCAATTCGGCCCTCGTGCTGCTCAATACCTCGGTGGTGCCCATTTACTTTAACGCCATCAATACCGGCGCTTCCTCGGCCGACCTGGTGGTCGCCTGGGGCAATGCGCAGACGATCGCCTCGCTGGTCATCGCCATGCTCATGCCCATTCTGGGCGCGCTTGCCGATTACGCCGGCAACAAGATCAAGTTCTTCTTGGGCTTCTTCCTCACGGGCCTGGTTCTTTGCCTGGCGCAGGCTATCCCAATGTCCGCCATGGCATTTTTGACCGTGTACGTGCTGTGCACCATCGGCCTTAACTCTTCTATGACGTTCTACGACGCTATGCTGCCCGACATTACCACCGACGAGCGCATGGACGCCGTGTCCAGCTCGGGTTATGCCTGGGGCTACATCGGTTCCACCGTGCCGTTCATCATCTGCTTGGCGCTTATCATGGGTGGCCCCGCTCTTGGCGTCCCCACCATGCTGGCAACGCGTCTGTCGTTTATCATCACTGGTGCCTGGTGGCTCATCTTTACCCTGCCGCTCATTCGCACCTATAAGCAAAAGTACGGTCGCGAGCGCGGTCCCGAGGATACTATCGGCCACATCGTGGGCGGTGTGTTCTCCGAGGTCGGACACACCATGCGCGAGATCGCCCACAACAAGACCGTGCTGATCTACATGATCGCGTTCTTCTTCTACATCGACGGTGTGCACACAGTCATTTCCATGGCCACCAGTTACGGATCGGCCTTGGGCATCGATTCGACGCAGCTGGTCCTGGCGCTGCTCGTCACGCAGTTCGTTGCTTTTCCGTCCGCCATCATCTATGGCAAGCTCGCCGGACGCGTGGGCACGCTCAACATGATCTTGGTGGCGGTCGCCGCCTACATGGGCATTGTGCTGTTCGCCGCGTTCTTCCTAAAGACCGCCTTTGAGTTTTGGGTGCTTGCCATTTTGGTCGGCCTGTTCCAGGGCGGCGTGCAGGCGCTCAGCCGTAGCTACTTTGGCCGCATTATCCCCAAGGAAAAGTCCAACGAGTACTACGGCTTCTTTGACATCTTTGGTCGTTATGCAAGCGTTATGGGCACCTTCCTGGTGTCGGTCGTCACCTCGCTGACCGGCAACCCGTCGCTGGGCGTCCTTTCCATTGGTGTGCTGCTGGTCGTTGGCTTTATGCTGCTGGTCCGCCTGTCCCGCATGACTCGGGCGGCAGGGCATGCCGCATAGGAGCGAGCGGCTATTGTGCCTGTCCACGGTACTCTTTTGGGGTTATCCGCAATAAACATTGTGACTTGCGAGCAATGATTTGCCCAAGTGGGTATGATGGAATCAGCTAGGTCGCGGGGCGTCGCCTGTGTTTGGCGGCGTCCCGTTTTTGTGTTGCAGGGAGGGTAAGGCATGAACGCCACAGTCGTGATTCCAACGTATTGGGCGGGCGACGACGCTTGCGCAAACGCCCCTGGCACCTATGACCATTCGACCCGACTCAACGCCGACAATCCCGAACTCGACCGCTGCCTGGCCTCGCTTGAGCAGGTACGTGACATCCCGCGCATCATCCTTTTGGTGGTCTGTCCCGTTTCTGCCACAGCCGATGTGTCGCTGCGCGTGCGCGAGATTGTCGACGCGCATCCCACGCTCAAGGTCACCGTTGTCACCAACACCCAGGCCTCGCGCATCGCAGACCGGGTTGCTCAGATCGCGCCCAAGGGTTCGGGCGAGTGCGTGAGCCTGCGAGGCTACGGTGCCATCCGCAACATGGGGCTAGCCTGTGCCGCTGTGCTGGGGCATGACGCGGTTATCTTTTTGGATGACGATGAGACTGTCATCGACGCCGACTTTATGAAGCGCGCGACCTATGCGTTGGGGCAGCAGACGCGTCAGGGCTTGCCTATCTTGGTCAAGAGCGGCTATTTCTACGATCGCGACGGCTCGCCGCTGGCTCCCACGGACAAGGCAGGCATCTGCCATCGTTGGTGGACCAAGCGCATCGAGTTCAACCGTTGGATGAAAAAGGCGCTCTCGGGCACCCGCATCTCGCGCTCCAACTACGTGTGCGGCGGCCTGATGGCCCTGCACGCCCGCGCCTTTACGCGTGTGGCCTTTGACCCGTTTATCACCCGCGGCGAGGACTTGGATTACCTCTTTAACATGCGCATGTTTGGCTACGACGTGTGGTTCGATAACGAGTGGACCGTGCGCCATCTGCCTCCGGAGTCCGAAAAGCGCTCACCGCGCTTTATGCAGGATGTATACCGTTGGTACTACGAACGGGCCAAGTTGACATTCGCCGCGCATCAAAAGGAGCTCATTCCCGTTACGGCGGCATCGCTCATGCCCTACCCGGGCCCGTGGATTTCGCGCGAGCTCGACGACCGCGTGCGCAAGACCGCTATGGTCCGCAGCGTGTTTACCCGCGAGCATGAGGGCTACCTGCGCATCTGGCGCCATGGTATCGACGAGGCAAAGGCCTATGCACGCCAAAACGCTGCAAGCTACCTGCGTTTCCAGAGCTTTTGGCCCAAGATCATGGACGGGCTTTGGCGTGACGCACAACTGATCAGTATCCTGGAGGGGGCCGAATGATCGACCGCCGCGCCCAGCGCGATAGTTCATTATCAATCTTTCGCATCATTGCCGTTGCCTGCGCCATTTGCGTGCTGGTGTACTTTATTTTTGCCCTGGTGACCGGTATCGAGCCGATCGCCACGGTGATTGCCTGCGCGCTGCTGTGCATCTTTCTGTGCATCTTTATCTTTTTGACGCTCAATCCCGATTCGGTGCGCTCCCAGTACACCGAGGAGACGCTCTCGGTGGCCTCGGCCATGCTCGAGGACATTAAGGGCGGTTTGACACAGGAGTCGGCGCGTTTGGTGTGCCAGCGCATTTTGCCCGAGACGCGCGCCATGACGGTGGCCATCACCGACGAGGACAACGTGCTTGCCTGCGCGGGCGAGTTTGAGGAAAAACTACTGCCAGATTCTCCCATCCACACGCTTGCCACACGCTACGTTATCGAACATGGCATCGTGCAGTCGTTCAACCGTATGGTGGATGTCGTGGGCTCGGACGGCTCGCACAACCAAGTCCCCGCCGGCATTATCGCCCCCATCAAGGTGGGCGATCGTACCGTCGGCACGCTCAAGTTCTACTACAAGACCCCGCGCGCCGTCGACCGTACCCAGTACGCGCTTGCCTCGGGCTTTGCCGAGATTTTGTCCACGCAGCTCGCCATCCACGAGCTCGAGGTGCAAAAGGAACTCACAGCGCGCGCCGAGGTGCGTGCGCTGCAGGCGCAGATTAACCCGCACTTCCTGTTCAACACGCTGAACACCATTGCATCGTTTACGCGCACCGACCCGCTGAGGGCCCGCGAACTGCTTCGTGAGTTCTCATCGTTCTATCGCGCCACGCTCGACAACTCGGGATCGCTTATTCCGGTCTCGCGCGAGGTCGCACAGACCAAGCGCTACCTTACCTTTGAGAAGGCCCGCTTTGGCGAGGACCGCGTGCTTGCGACGTTCGATGTGTCCGAGGATGTGGAAGATACGCTGGTGCCGGCGTTCGTGATCCAGCCGATTGTCGAGAACGCCGTGCGTCATGGTATGGGCGATGACGACGCCCTGAGGATCGACGTGACCGTTCACCAAGACGGCGAGGATGCAATCTTGATTGCCGTGGCCGATAATGGCGTGGGCATGGATGAGGGTACCGCCGCCAGACTGTTTGACGAGCGCTCTGCCCGTCCCGACGCCAGCTCTCCCCAGGGTGGCGGCGCCGGTGTGGCCATGCACAATATTTCGGAGCGCATCCATCGCTTTTTTGGGCCGCACTCCTATACGCGTGTCGAATCGGCGCCGGGCAAGGGCACCAAAGTGCTTCTTCATCTTGATTTGTCAGAGAGCATCTTTGACATTCAAGAGTAAAATAAAAGGCTACGGGCTCAACGTCATGCGACGGATGCCCGGCGTAGTTAGTTGACGAAAGGTTTTATCCCTATGCTGCGTGCGATGATTGTGGATGATGAGGCGCCGGCTCGCTCGGAGCTTCGCTTCCTGCTCGAGCAAACGGGCAAGATCGGCACGATCACGGAGGCGTCGAGCGTCCGCTCCGCCATCGAGATGCTTATGGAAAGTCGCGTGGATGTCGTGTTTCTCGATATCTCGATGCCCGGTGCCTCGGGCCTGCAACTTGCCGAGGCGCTGCATAAGCTCAAAAATCCGCCGGCGATCGTGTTTGTGACTGCGTATAGCGACCATGCGGTCGAGGCATTCGACGTCGATGCCGTCGATTATCTGATGAAGCCTGTCGAGGAAGCTCGCTTGGATCGCGCGATCGAGAAGGTCATGCAACGCGCCAAGCCGGTTACGGACAGCAAAGTGACCATCGAGCGTATCCCGGTGGAAAAGGGCGGCCGCAAGGTGCTCATTCCCGTGGACGACATCCGCTTTATCATGGCCAAGGACGATTACTCCTGCATCTATACCGTCGATGATCGCTTTTTGTCGACGACCTCGCTGGCGCAGTTTGAGGCCAAGCTCTGCGACTTTGGCTTCTTCCGTGTTCACCGCCGCTATATCGTCAACTTGGCGTGCGTTACGGACGTCGAGACGGTGCCCTCGGGCGCCATCCAGCTGGGCATAACGGGCGTCGACGAACGCGTGCCGGTTTCGCGCCGCCGCGTCGTGCCGCTCAAGAAGGCCTTGAGTCTCTAGCGCACTGGCCCCGCAGCCCTGTAGACCCATCGTCTGCGGAGCCGTGGGGCCTTTTTTGTATGTATCTGCCGAATCGTTTTTTGCGGAAGGGATCCCATGAACAGTGCAAGCGCCAAGCGTATCGACATCATCTCGGACACCCACGGCTATTTATCGCCTGCGCTCTTGGATGAGCTTGAGGGCGCAGACCTGATCATCCACGCCGGCGACCTCACGTCAGAGATGGACTACGAGCACCTGTGCACCATCGCCCCTGTACGGGCCGTATTGGGCAACAACGATTACTACCGCGACTACGGCCCCGATGTAGACCGTCTTGCGCTCTTTACCTACGAAGGCCTCAAATTTGCCGTAGCCCACTACCGCGAAGACCTTCCGGTGGGATCCGTAGACGTAGCCATCAACGGCCACACCCACGTAACCAAAGAAGCCCAGGTGGGCCGCTGCTTAGTCCTCAACCCGGGCAGCGCCAGCTACCCCAGAGGCACCCGAGGCCCCACCATGGCCAGAATGCTCGTCAAAGACGGCAAGATCCTAAGCACCAAGTTTATTGACTTGGACTAACCGCAACAAAAACGGGGGATGCAGATTGCGTCCCCCGTTTCCATTTGAGCCAAAGGCAGAGCTTCAACAAAAACAATCAGACCAACCCCGCCGAGGAGCACGCGGGCTAGCCGCGCAGCGGCGCACGCCCGCAAAACTGGTTGAATAATGTGACGGCAGGGAGGGCTTCCGGGGCTGAGGGCGGGGGTTAAGTTTGTCGCGAGTTCCGCACGCAAAGGAAAGCACTTAATGTGCTTTCCGTCTTGCGCAGGACTGTAGAGCAGCAAACTTAACCCCCGCCCCCAGCCCCGGAGACCCTCCCGGATGGCCCCAAAAATTTTTTCAAAAAAGTTGTTGCGCGCCGGACAGACTTCTGTGTATACTAATCCCCGCAGCGCACGCGAGCGGAAACAAACGCGAACGCCTGCCTGGGGAGTTAGCTCAGTTTGGTTAGAGCGCCGGCCTGTCACGTCGGAGGTCGCGGGTTCGAGCCCCGTACTTCCCGCCAACGCAATTAAAGCCACGTCTTCGGACGTGGCTTTTTGCGTTTGATGCACTTTGTTTCGGTAGAACGATCGCCCTGGCGCATCTTCGCCCAGAATCCCCGCCCCTTCGGGAACGCAAGTAAAATCTAATAAGCATATTTGTCTGAACAACAGCTTTGTTGCGCAACACCTGTTCAACGAGACAGGGGGTTAGGTTATACTAAATTGCACTGTAGGCCGCATCTGATGCATTTCGCTCCAAGCGCGGCACTCAGTGGATATCCGATTTACCATTTGGATGTCCTGCGGTCATTTAGCGTCTCGACACAAGCTCGGCCCCGGAGCTCGTTCGAGCTGTTCGTATTCCTTGAAAGGGGAAAAGTGGACATATCGAGGAAGACTGATTACGCCCTTCGTATGTTGGCGATGCTTGCCGAGGATCCGGAGCGTTTGCTTTCTGTTCGCACCGCTGCCGAAGAGGTCAATGTTCCGTATTCGTTTGCCCGCTCGATTCAGCACGGTTTGGTCCAGGCCGGTATTGTGGAGAGCCTGCGTGGCGTCCACGGTGGCATGCGTCTCAAGGTCAGTCCGGACGACGTCACTATCCGCCAGGTCGTCGAGGCCGTTCAAGGCCCTATGGTTATGAATGATTGCACCGCGCCCGATGGTGACTGTGCGCGCATGGGCACGTGCTGCTATCATCCCCTGTGGGCCGGAGCTCAAGCATTGATGCGCGACTACCTCGATTCCGTTTCGCTCGGCGACATCGTCGCTCACCGCCAGTTCCCGGCCGTCGATCCCAAGTTCGCCGACCGCGAAGCGTTTCCCGAGTACGCCACCTGTGCGTATACATGCCGGGAGGAATAGCGCCGCATAAGGAGCATAGATATGATTCAGGACCCCTTTCGTTCGATGATTCGTTCGGAAGGGGTCCTGCGTTATCGCGACCTTCCGTGGCGCCGCACGCGCGATCCGTACATCATTTGGCTTTCCGAGGTCATGTTGCAGCAAACACAGGTGCCACGCGTGGAGACGCGTATGCCGGCGTGGCTCGATCGCTTTCCGACCGTGCAGGCGCTTGCCCAAGCCGCGCCTTCCGATGTTTTGGACGCTTGGCAGGGCATGGGCTACAACCGACGCGCTCTGGCGCTCCACAAGGCCGCTCAGCGCGTTGTGGAGGACTGGGACGGTGAGTTTCCGCGTGAGACGCGTGACTTGGTCGCTCTGCCTGGTATTGGCCCGGCAACGGCGCAAGGTATCCGGTCGTTTGCGTTTGACCTTCCAGGCGTGTATCTGGAGACCAACGTGCGCACGGTCTTTCTGCATCACTTCTTTCCCGATGTACCGGCTGTTCCCGACCGCGAGCTGGTGCCGCTGATTCAGGCGGCCTGTCCGGCGGTCCCCGGTGCGGCGACCGACGAGATCGCTCCCTTTGCCGTGCCGCTCGATGATGCCGACACGCCGCGCGCGTGGTATTACGCGTTGCTGGATTACGGCGCATATCTAAAAAAGACGTTGCCCAATCCGTCCAGGCGCTCGGCGGGCTATAGCCGTCAATCAAAGTTTGAGGGCTCACGTCGCCAAAAGCGCGCGCATATCGTGCGCATGTTGCTGGCAGCGCGCGATGGCCAACCGGCGGGGATTACGCTTGCTGATGCCGTGGTGGGCGTTAACGATATGGAAGCGGCGGCTGGGCGCGGGCCGGTCGAGCGCGAGCTTGTCGCGGGCATTCTGGCCGACCTGGAGCGTGAGGGCTTTTGCCGAGCCGAGGGCGATCGCTGGCTGAGCATTTAGCCCGTGGAAATCTGAAGAACAGGATTGTAAGGTTTAGATTTCCGACATGAGGGCATCCTAAAGACGAGGCCGCTCGAAGCCTACGGGCGGCATGCGTTGAAGGGAAGTACACCTATGGATTTTGAGAATTCCCAAACCAAGAAGAACCTCGAGACCGCTTTTGCCGGTGAGTCCCAGGCACACACCAAGTATCGCTACTATGCCTCCAAGGCAAAGAAGGACGGCTACGTTCAGATCTCGAACATCTTTGCCGAGACGGCTGGCAACGAGTCCGAGCACGCCAAACTGTGGTTTAAGTATCTGCACGATGGCGCCGTCCCCGATACCCTGGACAATCTGCGCGATGCCGCCGCGGGTGAGAACTACGAGTGGACCACGATGTACGACGAGTTTGCCAAGACCGCCGAGGAAGAGGGCTTTGCCGAGATTGCCGCAAAGTTCCATGGTGTCGCCGCCGTCGAGAAGGCCCACGAGGAGCGCTACAACAAGCTCGTCGAGCGCATCGAGTCGGGCGAGGTGTTTGAGCGCGAGGGCGTAAAGGTGTGGAAGTGCCTGAACTGCGGACATCTGCACGTTGGTGCCGAGGCACCTGAGGTGTGCCCGGTGTGTAACCACCCCAAGGCGTACTTTGAGGAGCAGGTGGTGAACTACTAGCGCTTGGCGCTGGCTGCTGCGGAGCGCAGGGCGGGGAAATACCTTTCCCTCTCGCTCACGGCTTCGCAGAGTCGCGCGAGGCAAAGGTATTTCCCCGCCTTGCGCTCCGGCGTTGGGTCGTCGCGTGCTCGATACAGAAAAGCTGATTAGAAGTTTGTGTGCCGCCCCTTTTGGGGCGGCACGTTTTTGTATGGGGCCAGTTGGGGCGGTGATGTTGCTTAGGGGGTACACTGGGTAGCGTTGGCTATTCGTTTCCTCTTGTGAGGTGTTGGTTATGGGTAAGAAATCTCGGGCTCGGGTGGCTGCTGCTGGGACTCGTAAGGATCCTGAGCGTCGGGTTGTTGAGGGCGGCAAGGCAGAGCGTGCCGATAAGAAGAAAGCCGGTGCGCATGCTCATCCTGAGTGGGCGCCTCATTTGAATTCGGCGAGTGAGGACTTGACTGCCAAGCTGTTCACGATGGTCGAGGTCATCTTGGGTGTGGTGCCCGTGGTGGTCATCGGTTTGTTCCTGGCCTCGAAGGACGCTACGAGCGTGGATAAGCTCACCGATGTCTTTTCGCAGGACCCCTCGATGGTGGTCACGTTTATCTCTGCGTGCCTGCAGCCGTTTGCGGCGTACATGCTATACATGGTCTATCGCAAATACTGCGAGGGCGACGCTGGTTTTGCCGCCGGCAACCTGATTGGCCTTCTGTGCTCCGAGATCCTACTGCTCAATATTCCGGGCGTGATTGGTATGGGTATTTTGCTGTGGCGTGTTTGGCGCAACGTCGCCCCGCACTTTGAAAGCTGGCTGTTTGAGCGTCGCGTAATGGGCGTGCTGGTCGACATCGCGGGCTCACTCGTGATCCTGGTCCTGGCGTTTATGTGTGCCACCGCAGCTCGAGGTCTCGCGGGCATGTAATCTGCTTTCACCGACTGCGGAGCGCGGGGCAACTGCTGGCCTCACCGCTCCGGGCGTCAGGCCCGCGGCGCATTCCTTTCCCTCTCGCTCACGGCTCCGCAGGGTCGCGCGAGGCAAAGGCATGCACCGCGGGCCTGACGGCGCGGGCTTGCCAACGAGTTTTGGCCCATAGGTTAGTTTGCGTGCCGCCCCTTTTTGGGACGGCACGTTTTTGTGGGGTCCCGGTCTCCACAATTTTCGTCAAGCTATTGGTTAGATTTTGGTCAGTTGGCGTAAGGGCGGAAGGCCAAAAGATTGTTGGCGAAAAAAGCTCAGAGAAAGTGCTGGTAGGGGAGTTGTTGAGCTTTTCGACAGCTTATGAGCAAAAGAAACTTTGTGGCTATTGCCGGCGATTGCGTTGTCGCGGTCATGGCGGTGCGGGATGCTGGTCGTAAGCGTCGAATGCTCCGATTTTGGAGGCCAGCATGGATCTGTTTCTTGAGACTCCGCAGCAACAAGCTGAGCGCATGCTGCGTCAGCAGCAACGACTCATGGAGATACAAATGCAAGGGGCGGCAGTCCAGCCCTTTGCGCAAAATGTCGTGCCCGCTGCTGTACCTGCAGCTGTGCCCGGGTGCGAATCGGCACCAGAGGCCTATTCCGTACAGCAAGATTCATATGCGCAGGAGCTCGCGTTCGACAAGCGTCGTGCGCGTCGTCGCCGCGTGGGCCAGCGCCTGCGTACGCTGGCGATGATCGTGCTGATTCCGTTGGGGCTCGCGGCAATCTTCTTGGCCTCATATGCCCTCACGTGCATTCTCAACGGCGCCTCGCCCAGTGAGGTGCTTGAGCACTTGGCAGCTCTCGGCCAGCGCCTAAGCGATGTCGTAACAACTATCCGCGCCGGCTGGGAGAGTTAGCGTTTTAGTACCTGTGGCCCAAAATCCATTTGTCCGATTGCCATGTGACGCCCGGTGCGTGTGGCGGGGTAAGATTGATCGCGGTTTTGATTGATGGTCGATTGAGTTTGTTGGGCGGAGACTATGTCTGCTATTGATATCGTGCTTGTTGTGATCGCCTTGGTGGCGGTGGGGGTTGCTGTGGCTTGTGCCCTGCAGCTCAAGGGCCTTCGCGCCGAGCTGCGGGAGCGTGGCGATAGCGGAACAGAGATGCTGGCTGCGCTCGAGCAGGCCAACAACGCGCTCGATGCCCTGAACGTCGCGCTGGCCGAAACACGCCGCACGGCAAACGCCATCGCGCAGCAGCAGACGACCGATGCGGCCGTGGAGCAGCAACGTTACCTGGTCATCGCACGCGAGTTCTCGCAAGCTGGTGACCGGATGGATGACCTGCGCCGTGAGACGGCCCAACAGCTCGGCGCCAATCGCGAGGGCATCGAGCATCGCCTGGACAAGGTGCGCGAGACGGTCGATGCTCAGCTGGGCGCCATCCGCAAAGACAACAACGTGCAGCTCGATCAGATGCGCGCGACGGTGGACGAGAAGCTCTCTCGCACGCTCAACGACCGTCTGTCTGCATCGTTTAAGCAGGTGAGCGACCAGCTCGAGGCCGTGTACAAGGGCCTGGGCGACATGCAATCTATCGCCACTGGCGTGGGCGACCTTAAGCGCGTGCTGGGTAATGTAAAAGCGCGCGGCATTTTGGGCGAGGTACAGCTGGGTGCAATCCTAGCGGACATCCTTACGCCCGACCAGTATCTGGAAAACGTCGCCACCAAGCCCGGCGCCTCGGAGCGCGTTGAGTTTGCCGTCAAGCTGCCGGTGGACGAGGGCGATCCCGTGCTGCTGCCGATCGACTCCAAATTCCCGGGCGACGCGTACGAGCATCTGCTCGACGCGCAAGAGTCGGGTGATGCCGAAGCTGTGGCCACCGCGCGCAAGACACTCGATGCTATGGTGAAACGCGAGGCAAAGGACATCTGCGAAAAATACCTGAGCGTGCCCGCGACCACCAATTTTGGCATTATGTTCGTGCCGTTTGAGGGCCTGTACGCCGAGGTCGTCAGCCGCCCCGGGCTTATCGAGACCCTGGGCCGCGACTATCACGTTAACGTTGCCGGCCCCAGCACCATGGCGGCCATCCTCAACAGCCTGCAGATGAGCTACCAGACGTTTAGGCTGCAAAAGCGCACCGACGACGTGCTGCGTGTGCTCTCTGCCGTCAAGGCCGAGCTGCCGCGCTATCAGGCGGCGCTGCGTCGTGCCCAGCAGCAGATCGAGACCGCGGGTAAAACGGTCGAGGGCATCATCACCACGCGCACCAACGTTATGGAGCGCAAGCTCAAGGATATCGACGCGCTGGAAGACGCGCGGGAGGCCGACGAGATTTTGGGCTTGGAGTCCGCAGGCTTGCTCGCAGACCAAAAAGACGAAGACTAGCTGCATCTGACGGCGGGGTGCCTGCACAAGCACGGCGCGGGCGCTTTTCGCATCGTGCTTGCCTGAAGTGCGCTTTAGTGTGCAACAATGGCGTTTCGCCCTATCAGACGCGAAAGGAAGCCCATGTCTCAGAGAAACACCAGTCCGCTCAAACGCTCCACCGTGCGCCGCACGCTACAGCGTTTTTGGGACGTCACGCGCACACAGCCGCTGATCGTCTTTCTCTCGGTGTTCTCGTCGGCGGGCTACATCTTTTTGCTCACGTTTGCCAACACCTACGTGATGGCCCTTATCGTCGACCGCGTCCAGGCCGGCCCCGTGGCGGGCGACCAGGTGTTTGAGGTCTTTGGTCCCTATATTCTGGCGCTCGTGTTCGTTAACCTAGTGGGCCAGATCCTCTCCAAGCTGCAGGACTACACCGTCTACAAGCTCGAGATTGCGGGCAATTATCACCTGGCGCGCCTGTGCTTTGACACGCTCTCCAATCAATCCATGACATTTCACACCAGCCGCTTTGGCGGATCGCTTGTGAGCCAGACGAGTCGTTTTATGAGTGGCTACACGGGCTTGGTCGACGTGACGGTGTATTCGCTCATTCCCACCATTACCTCGGTTGTCTGCACGGTGGCGGCGCTCGCTCCGGTGGTGCCGACGTTTACCGTGATCCTGGTGGGCATCATGGTCGTCTACATTGCGTTTGTCTGGCTTATGTACAAGCGCATCATGCCGCTTTCGGCCGCGACGTCCGCCGCTCAGAACAAACTGTCGGGCGTGCTGTCCGACGCGGTCACGAACATCCTGGCCGTCAAGACCTGTGGGCGCGAGGACTTTGAGCGCGACCTGTTCGATACCGCCGACCGCGCCGCGCGCGATGCTGAAACGGTTTCGATGCACGCCATGATGCAGCGCAACTTTACGACCTCGGGCCTTATCGTCATCACCATGGCCGTGGTGAGTGTGTTCGTCGCGGGTGGCAACGCGTGGTTTGGCATCTCGGCCGGCGCGCTCGTCATGATCTTTACCTATACGTACAACCTCACCATGCGTCTGAACTACGTGAGCTCCATGATGCAACGCATCAACCGCGCGCTGGGCGATGCGGCCGAGATGACGCGCGTGCTGGACGAGCCGCGTCTGGTGGCAGACGACGAGAATGCCCCCGAGCTCAAGGTGGGCGAGGGTGCGATTGATTTTGAGCACCTGAGCTTTGCATACCGTGATGCCGCGGCGGGCGAGAGCGTGTTCGACGACCTGACGCTCCATGTGGCAGCGGGCCAGCGCGTGGGCCTGGTGGGCAAATCGGGCTCGGGCAAGACGACGCTCACCAAGTTGTTGCTGCGCCTGGACGACGTACAGGGCGGCCGCGTGCTCGTGGACGGCCAGGACGTCTCGCGCTGTACGCAGCAGAGTCTGCGCCGCCAGGTTGCCTACGTGCCGCAGGAGGCGTTGCTGTTCCATCGCTCCATTCGCGAGAATATCGCCTACGGCCGCCCCGATGCCACCGACGAGCAGATCCGCGAGGCCGCGCGCCTGGCAAATGCCCTGGAGTTTATCGACCGCCTGCCCAACGGCTTTGACACCATGGTGGGCGAGCGCGGCGTCAAGCTTTCGGGCGGCCAACGTCAGCGCGTGGCCATCGCCCGCGCTATCCTGACCGACGCGCCGATCCTGGTGCTCGACGAGGCGACGTCTGCCTTGGACAGCGAGTCCGAGGCGCTGGTGCAGGAGGCGCTCGAGAACCTGATGCGCGGTCGCACCTCCATTGTGGTGGCACATCGCCTGTCTACCGTGGCGGCGCTCGATCGCATCGTGGTGCTGGCGGACGGCGAGATTGTCGAGGACGGTACGCATGCGCAGCTTGTCGAGGCGGGCGGCGAGTACGCAAGCCTGTGGGGCCGCCAGACCGGCGCATTTTTGGAGGCGTAAAGACCCCATACGTGGGACAATCGTGCCCATAGGTTTGTTATGCCGCTGAAGCGAGGAGTCATTATGCCACGCGAGACCAATGCCGCCAAACGCGAGCGCGCCGTTGAGGTGTGCGAGCGCCTCAACCGTCGCTATGGCCCGGTCGAGTGTTTTTTGGATCACGAGAATCCCTTTAGGCTGCTCATTGCCGTACTGCTCTCGGCGCAGACGACCGACGCGCAGGTCAACAAGGTGACGCCGCGGCTGTTTGCCCAGTGGCCCA
Organism: Collinsella sp. AM23-17; assembly: GCF_003470945.1. Lineage (NCBI taxonomy): Bacteria > Bacillati > Actinomycetota > Coriobacteriia > Coriobacteriales > Coriobacteriaceae > Collinsella > Collinsella sp. AM23-17. Next base: position 27,700 of record NZ_QRHU01000004.1, read on the forward strand.
CGCCCGAGGCCATGGCGGGGGCGAGCGTGGCCGATGTGGCCGGTACCATTAAGTCACTCGGCTTTTATAAGAGCAAGGCCAAGCACGCCGTGGAAGCCGCGCAGATGATCGTCACCGATTACGGCGGCGAGGTACCGGCCGACATGAAGGAGCTCGTCAAACTGCCGGGTGTGGGGCGCAAAACGGCGAACATCGTGCTCAACGTGGGGTTTGGCATTGTCGAGGGCATCGCGGTCGATACGCACGTCAACCGCATCGCGCACCGCCTGATGCTGAGCCCCAAGACGCATGCCAAGGAGCCGCTCAAGACCGAGCAGGATCTGCTCAAGATTTTGCCGCACGAGTATTGGGAGTCGGTCAACCACCAGTGGATCACATTTGGCCGCGAGATCTGCGACGCCCGCAAACCCAAGTGCGACGAGTGCCCGCTGGCGGATTTGTGTCCCAGCGTGCGCGTAGCGGGGTAGGGCGGAACGCATCTTCGTCTGGCGTTTTTTGCGGGGCTGGGTTTGCCCTTGAGCCGGAGTCCTTTCCATGCGCTACCATGACAGGCAATGAAATCCGCCGCATACCCGCCGAGCTTGCCCCGGCGGGCTTTTGGCGTTGCGATGCCGGAGGAACAGCATGCTCATTCACCGTATAGCCGCGCAGCTCTACACTGCCGAGGCCTTGCAGACCGTCGAGGCCGGACTCGATGCCGGCGAGGACGTGACGCTGGCTGTGTCGCAGTCGGGCCGCACGCTTATGGCGGCCGCCCAGTTTGCGCGCCGCCCGCGCCCCACGGTCTACATTGTGAGTGGCGAGGATGCGGCCGATCGCGCCGCGCGCAGTCTGGCCGCCTATGTGGGCTTGGCGCATGTGTGCCGTTTTCCCGAGCGCAAGGACTATCCGTGGCGCGAGCAGGCGCCCGACGACGCCGTGGTGGCGCAGCGCTGCGAGGCTCTGGGGCGCATCGTGCGCGGGGACAACTGCATCATGGTTGCCTCGGCCCGTGCGCTGCTGCGCTGCGTGCCGCCGGTCGAGAGTCGCTATTGGGAGTCCACCACTTTTGCGGTGGGCGAGGAGATTCCTTTTGACGAGGTGCCGCAGCGCCTGGTGGGCATGGGCTACACCAATGCCGGCGCCGCCGACGCGCCCGGTCTGTTCCGCGTGCACGGCGACACCGTCGAGGTGTTCCCCGCACAGGAAAAGGCGCCCGTACGCATCGAGTTCTTTGGCGACGAGATTGACCGCATCCGCCGCATGGTGAGCTCCACGGGCCAAACCATCGGCAACGAGGACAGTATCGAGATCTTCCCCTGCCGTGAGCTGGCGCTTACCGACGATGCCGTTCACAACATGCACGTGGCGCTCTACCGCGCCAGCCAGGACGATAGCAAGCTGGCAGCGCTGCTCGAGATGGTGGATGCACGCATCGTCACGCCCGAGCTCGACCGCTTTTTGCCGGTGATGTACGGCCAGACCGTAAGCCCGTTGGCACACGTGAGCGGCAAGGCGCTTGTGGTTTTGTCCGAGCCGCGCTCGCTGTTCGACGACTGCCTGCGTGCCTACGAGGATATCGAGGCCCGTGCCGGCGAGGCGGGGATTGACCGCCTGGACGGTCTGTACGTGCGCGCTCAACAGCTCGATTTTGGTGCCCAGCAGCGCCTGAACTACGTAAGCCTCATTCGTGCCGGCGGCGCGGTGACGGCCGAGCTCAAGATTGAGCAGCCTGCCATCGCAGGCTCGGACAACCGTTTTATGACGCGCATCCAGGAGGTCGTGGGCAAGCGCTATGCCTGCGTGTTTGCCATTCCCGACCGCGGCGCGCGTGAGTCGATGGAGCTCACCTTTGGCGACGAGGGCATTACCTTTGAGGAATCGCTGACCGCGGCGCCCGAAAATGCCGGCGCTATCGGCGACCGCGTGCGCGTGGCAGCGGCGGATTCCGCCGACCGTGCCGCACGCCAGGAGGCCCACGCTTCCATTCGCGAGCGTAAGGCCGACGCACTCAACGCCCGCTCGCTCGAGGCGGGCGCGGCCCAGGCTGCCGCCGGTGCCGCCGTGCCCACCATCTCGCGCGGGCGCGTGACCTTTGTCGATGCCGCCCTGCCGCAGGGCGTGGTGGTGCCCGATGCCAACCTGGCCGTATTCTCGATTGCCGACCTCAACGCCCGTATGGATGCCAACCGCGCGCGCAGCCGCCGCAAGGTGGACATTACGCAGATCACCTTCCCGTTTAAGCCGGGCGACTACGTGGTGCACGCCACTCACGGCATCGCACTCTTTAGCGAGATTGCGCGTCAGGAAGTGGGCGGCAAAGAGCGCGACTACTTTTTGCTGGAATATGCCGACGGCGACAAGCTCTACGTGCCGCTCGAGCAGGTCGACCGTATCACGCGCTATGTTGGCCCCGACGGCGACAAACCGCGCCTGACCAGGCTCAACACAGCCGACTGGACGCGCGCCACCAACAAGGCGCGCAAGAACGCCAAAAAGCTGGCGTTTGACCTGGTCGACCTGTATACGCGCCGCTCATCAATCGCGGGTATCGCCTGCCCGCCTGACACGCCCGAGCAGATCGAGATGGAGGAGAGCTTTCCTTACGACGAGACGCGCGACCAGCTGGAGGCCATCGCCGACATTAAGGCCGATATGGAGGCGCCCAAGCCCATGGACCGCCTGCTGTGTGGCGACGTGGGTTTTGGCAAGACCGAGGTTGCCCTGCGCGCGGCGTTTAAGTGCGTGGACTCCGGCCGCCAAGTCATGGTGCTCTGCCCCACGACCATTCTGGCCCAGCAGCACTACGAGACGTTCTTTGAGCGCTTTGCCCCGTTTGGCCTCGAGGTCGAGGTGCTCAGCCGCTTCCGCACCCCGGCGCAGCAAAAGCGCGCGCTCAAGGCGTTTGCCGAGGGCACGATCGACGTGCTCATCGGCACGCACCGTCTGCTTTCGGCCGATGTGAACCCCAAGAACCTGGGCCTGGTGATCATCGACGAGGAGCAACGCTTTGGCGTGCAGCACAAGGAGCAGCTCAAGAACCTGCGCGAGCAGATTGACGTGCTCACGCTTTCGGCAACGCCTATTCCGCGAACCATGCAGATGGCCACGAGCGGCGTGCGCGACATGAGCCTGATCACCACGCCGCCGACCGGGCGTCGTCCCGTGATCGTGCACGTGGGGGAGTACGACCCCGACGTGGTAAGCGCGGCGATTCGCCTGGAGGTGGGCCGCGGCGGCCAGGTGTACTACGTGTCCAACCGCGTCAAGACCATCGATGACGCCGTGGCGCGCGTGCACGAGGCCGCGCCCGAGGCGCGCGTGGGCGTGGCGCACGGCAAGATGAGTCCGCGCGAGGTCGAGGACGTGATGATCGAGTTCGCGACCAAAAAGATCGACGTGCTCATCGCCACGACCATCGTGGAGAGCGGTATCGACAACGCGACCGCCAACACGCTGATCATCGAGGACTCGCAGCGCCTGGGCCTGGCGCAGCTCTACCAGCTCAAGGGTCGTGTGGGTCGCTCTGCCACGCAGGCCTACGCGTACTTTATGTTCCCGGGCGAGCTGCCACTCACCGAGGAGGCCACGGCGCGCCTGACCGCACTATCCGAGTTCCAGGACCTGGGCAGCGGCATGCGCATCGCCATGCGCGACCTGGAGATTCGCGGCGCCGGCTCGCTTATGGGCGCCGAGCAGCACGGCAACCTGTCGAGCGTGGGCTTTGACCTGTTTACGCAGATGCTGGGCCAGGCGGTGGCCGAGGCGCGCGGCGATGACGACGCCGGCGTGGAGGCGGCGAGCGTGGGCATTAACCTGCCGGCCGACTACTTCTTGTCCGAGGAGTACCTGCCGGCGGTGGATCAGCGCGTGCTCGTGTACCGCAGGCTCGCAGCGGCCGAGGACCTGGAGAGCATCGATGAGGTGCAGGAAGAGACCGAGGCCGCGCATGGCGAGCTGCCGTTGGCGGGACTCAACCTGTTCAACCGCGCGCGTATCCGCATCCGCGGCGAGCGCCTGGGGCTCGAGAGTGTCACGCTCAGCGGCGGACGCATCACGTTTTTGGGCGTCGACGTGCCCAAGAAGGTGGCCTTTGAGCTTAAGACCCGCTATGGCGCGGTGAACTTCCCCAAGAGCCGCAAGCTGTCGGTGCCCTACAAGGCGGGCGCCGGTGCGGGCAGCGGCTTGGGCCGCGGCCTTGACGCCAACGACGGCACCGGCCCTGTGGCCGCGGCGCTCATGCTGCTGCAACAGCTGGGTGCTAGCGACGACGACTAGCGGGTCGACGCTGCAAACGCTCCATTTGGGCAATCTGGTTCCATCGAAAGGAAAGCATGTTCGGATACATCTATAAGAAAGATGTCGCCATTATCGCGGTTGTCCTGTGCCTTTGTCTGGGCGTGGGCAGCTTCTTCGATTATCAGATTTCGAGCGCGCTGTTCAATATCGGCAGCATGTACGGCCGCTTTATCGAGGCTGCCGGCGAGCTACCGTTCGAGCTGACGGCAAGCGTCGCGGGCGTCATGCTCGTGCGTGCGGTGCGTCCCGACTCCAGGGGGAGCAAATGGCTCGCCGTGCTCGGCATCCTCGTCAACGTTGGCCTGGTCGGCTACGAGATCGTTTCGTCCCTGCGGGTTGGCGGCAAACTCATCGCTGCTCAGTTGGTGCTGACATTTGTGCTGGTCATCGTCGCTAACCTTATCGTCTATCGCCTCACGCGCGCGACCGCGCCCGACGAGCTCACGCGCTGGGCGTTGATGGTACTTGCCGTGTGGGTCGCTCAGGCCATTATCCTCAACGTGATCGTCAAGCCGCTGTGGTCGCGCCCGCGCATGCGCGTGATCGAGGTGACGCCGGGGCTCGATTTTCAGCCGTGGTGGGTGATCGGCAACCCCGACAAGTGGACCTATATCGCCGCCGGCGTGATCAAGGACGGGTTCAAGTCGTTCGCGAGCGGACACACGGCGCACGCGGCGATCGGCCTTATGCTCGCCGGGCTTCCCGCGGCAGCCTTTAAGGAAAAACCTTCGCGTCGCCGCGTGATCTTTTGGGCGGCGGCTGTGGTCGCGGCGCTCGTCGCCTTTGGCCGTATCGTGATCGGAGCTCACTTTTTGAGCGACGTGAGCTGCGGCTTTGCCCTGGTGTTGGCGCTTGAGTGCCTTGCCGCGCGCGTTGCCTATCCCAACGGCGTACAATAGCCCCGTTTGAATCATCGGGCCCGTGCCCGGCTAGAGAGGATTGCCATGCTCGCGTTTAACAACGACTACTCCCACGGCGCACATCCGGCAGTGCTGCAGGCACTCGTCGACACCAACATGGAGCCGCAGCCCGGCTACGGTACCGATGCGCACACCGAGCGCGCCAAGCAACTTATTCGCGAGGCCTGCCAGGCCCCCGATGCCGACGTGTTTTTTCTGGTGGGCGGCACGCAGGCCAACGCGACGGTGATCGACATGCTGCTTGCGCCCTACGAGGGCGTCGTTGCTGCTGAGACTGGCCACGTCGCCTGTCACGAGGCGGGCGCTATCGAGTTTGGCGGCCACAAGGTGCTCACCATCCCCGGCTACGAGGGCAAGATGCATGCCGAGGACCTCGAGAACTATATCCAGGTGTTCTACGAAAACGAGAGCTACGAGCACACGGTGTTCCCGGGTGCCGTGTATGTGAGCCTATCGACCGAGTACGGCACGCTGTACTCCAAGGCCGAGCTCGCGGCGATTCACGCGGTGTGCCAGAAGCGCGAGATTCCGCTGTTTGTGGACGGTGCTCGCCTGGCCTATGCGCTGGCGGCCGATGAGTGCGACATTACCCTGCCCGAGCTGGCGCAGCTGTGTGACGTGTTCTACATCGGCGGCACCAAGTGTGGTGCGCTCTGCGGCGAGGCTGTGGTGTTCTGTGGCATGCACGCCCCGGCGCACCCCATTCCGCGTATTAAGCAGCATGGCGCACTGCTCGCCAAGGGCCGCCTGATGGGTGTGCAGTTCGAGGCTCTTTTTACCGATGGCCTGTATTTTGAGATTGGTCGCCAGGCGATTGAGACCGCTCAGGCGCTTCGTCGTGTGCTGCACGAGCGCGGCTACCAGTTCTTCTTGGAGACGCCCACGAACCAGCAGTTCGTGATTCTGCCCAACGAGGATATGGCCCGCATTCGCGAGCATGCGGCGATCGAGTACTGGGAAAAGTACGACGATACTCATACGGTGGTGCGCTTTTGCACCAGCTGGGCCACGACGCAGGAGGACATCGACGCGCTGGCGGCTGTCCTGTAGCCTGATGTAATGACGAGGGGCCGCCCTGCGCTGGGTTTGGCGCAGGGCGGCCTTTGCTTTTGGGGGAGAAGAGTTGTATGACCGAGATGTCCGAGCCGACGATTCGCCTGGCGACGCCCGAAGACGCGCCGGCGTTGCTTGCCATCTATGAGCCATATGTGCGCCAGACGGCGATTACCTGCGAATACGAGGTGCCGAGCGTTGAGGAGTTCGCCGGGCGCATCGAGCGTACGCTCAAGCGCTATCCGTACCTGGTGATGGAGCTGGACGGGCGTCCGATAGGCTATGCCTATGTGAGTCCGCTCAACAGCCGCGAGGCATACGACTGGTCGGTCGAGACGTCGATCTACCTGGCACGCGATGTGCGCCATGGCGGGCTGGGTCGCAAGTTGCACGATACGCTCAAGCAATGCCTGATTGCGATGGGCATCACCAACATGTGCGCGCTCATCGCCGTGCCGCACGATAAGGACGACGAGTATCTGACGCACAACAGCCAGGATTTCCATGCCCATATGGGATATCGCCTGGTGGGTGCCTTCGACCGCTGCGCCCAAAAGTTCGGCCGCTGGTACGACATGTGTTGGATGGAGCTGGTCCTAGCCGAGCGCACGCCCAACCAGCCCAAGCCAACCTGGTTCCCCGACCTCCTCGCCTAAAACCACCACAATGGGGACAGGCACCTTTGTGGTGGTTTCTCTTAAAAATCGATCGTTTTTGGCGCGTTAACCCTAAAAACCACCACAAAGGTGCCTGTCCCCATTGTGGTGGTTTTCGATTGGTTAGCCGATGGGCTCGGTGTATTTGGCGCGGTCGGTGCGCTGGATGCGCTTGGAGACATGGAGCGGGCGGCCGTCGGTGTCGTAGACGTAGTCGGTGATCAGGATCAGCGCCTGCCCACGCTCAACGTTGAGCAAAAACGCCTCGTTTTGCGAGGCATAGCACACCTCAAAGGTCTTATGTCCCTGTGCCGGCGCGCGATGGAATTCCTGGCGCAGCGTGGCGTAGAGCGAACCGTTGATATCGCGGTCGATGAGTGCTTCAAAGCTCGGTGGTAGATAGGTGGTCTCCAGGCACAGTGGCGCATCGTCCAGATAACGCAGACGGACAAGTTTGACGAGCTTGCTGCCCACGGCGGCATCAAAGAACTTGGCTATGCTGCCGCCCGCCTTGGTAAAGCCCGAGTCCACCGTGCGCGTGGTGGGCTTCATGCCCTGACCCTGGACCTGCGCTGTATAGCTCGAAAACACCAGGTTGTTCTCGTGGAGCGCCGGCGTGTCGGCCACAAAGGCGCCGCGCCCGCGCTCGGTTCGAACCAGACCCTCATCAACGAGCACCTTAAGGGCATGGCGTACGGTGCTGCGCGACAGCCCCGATTCGTCCATGAGTTCCATCTCGGACGGCAGCTTGTCTCCGCGCGCGTAGGTGCCGGCGGCGATGCGGTCGCGAAGCGTACCCGCCAAGCGCTCGTATTGGCTCAGTTTCTTTTTAGATGAAGCGTTCATGCGATCAGCCTATATCTAACTTGTATGCTTATCTAAGCAAGCATGTATTCAATACGACAACAAAACCGCTGGTAGCCAATTATCAAAAACCGCATCAGCAAAAATTCTAAGACAAATATAGCATACAACTAGTCGACATAACCAAAACATGTATGTAACTTGTATGCCATCGAGAGCATCAAACGAGAAGAAAGGCTGATGCGCGATGACTACTCAGGAACAGGTTAAGGACGTCGTCTCCCAGGTTTTGGCTGACAAGGCAGACAAGGGCGGCATCAAGCGCGTCGTGTGGATTGGCGCCGGCGGATCCAACGGCGGCAACTATCCTGCCCAGTACTTTATGGAGCACGAGGCCACGCAGGTCGTGAGCTCCAGCTACACCAGCAACGAGTTCGTGCACGCCACCCCGGCCTACGTCAACGAGAACACCCTGGCCGTTGTCGTGTCCATGCGCGGCACCAAGGAGACCATCGTCGCCGCCCAGGTCGCCAAGGACCACGGCGCCAGCACCATCGCAATCTATGTTGACGAGTCCGGCCTCACCGAGGTCTGCGACTACAAGATCCAGTATGACAGCCTGGCCGTCGACGAGTCCTGCATGGGCCGTACCAACTCCGCCGTCGTGACCATGATCGCCATGGAGCTCACGCAGCAGACCGAGGGTTATGCCGAGTACGAGACCGCTATGGCCGCCTTCGACCTGGTCGACCCCATCTATCGCAAGGCCGTCGAGTACACCCGTCCGCTCGCTGCCAAGTGGGCCGAGCAGAACGCCGACAAGCCCTGCATCAACGTGATGGCTCAGGGTCCGCTCTTTGGTGCCGCCTACGTCTTTAGCATCTGCAACGTGCAGGAGATGCTGCAGATCGACTCCTGCACCATCAACACCTGCGACTTCTTCCACGGCCCCTTCGAGATCCTGGACAAGCGCACCTCGCTGTTCCAGCTCATCAGCGTCGGCCGCAGCCGCTGCAACGACGAGCGCGGCATCCGCTTCGTCAACCAGTACGGTGGCGAGCGCGTCTATCAGCTCGACGCCAAGGAGCTTGGCCTCAACGACATCAAGGACAGCGTGAGCGAGTACTTCAACCACCTGATCTTTGCCCCGATCCTCAACAATGTGTACATGCGTGCACTCTCTGCAGTCACCCACAAGGACTACATGACGCGTCGCTACATGTGGAAGCTTGAGTATTAGTTACGGCGTTTTACCAAACGCCGTAACCGGCCGACGCTGCAAACCCGCCAGAGCGGCAATCTGCCTTTCAGCTTCGGCGGCATGACCAGAAGGTCAATGCCGCCTCACTTCAAGGCACCTTGCTCGCTCTGGCGGGTTTTCGCTGACATTGCCAAAACATCGACGATACCGTGGCTGGCGGGACACTCCCTTTGTCTAGAGATTTCCCGTTTGCCGATTTGTGCCTTGAAAAATGTATATAACGACTATAACGTAGTGTGAAACATATTGGAAACAATACCGAGGAGGCTGCGTTGAAGAAAAGCAATCTGGGCTATGTGCTGGTGCTGATCGCCGCGCTTATGTGGGGCAGCATCGGAATCTTTGTAAACGGCATCTCGGCCATGGGCGTTACGTCCCAGAGTATGGCTGCCTTTCGCTTGTTGGTCGGAGCGCTTATCTTGGCGCCGGTCCTGATGTTTATGGGCTGCCGTTCGGGTGAGGGGTCTACCGTGGCTCAGGGTCCGCTGGCCCTGTTCAAGGCAAGCCCTAAAGAGCTTGTTTCCTGCGCGCTTGTCGGTATCGTCGGTTTGGCCGCCGCCAACACTTGCTATTACGAGTGTATGGGCGAGGTGGGCATGTCCACGGCCTCGGTGCTGCTCTATACCTCGCCGGTGTTTGGCGTCGTGCTCGGCCGCGTGCTTTATCGCGAGGACGTGACCCCCAACAAGCTCGTTGCCATCGCTTTTAACATAGGGGGCTGTGTACTTGCGGTAACTAATGGCGACCTTTCCGGTTTCCATTTTTCGGTTTGGGGCGTCACGTCGGGCGTGATCGCGGGCTTTTGTGGCGCGTCGCTCGCGGTGTTTAGCCGGATAGCAACCAAGACGGTCCACCCGCTGGCTGTCACGTTTTGGGGCCTTGTTTTTGGCGGTGCGGTTATGGCGGCTATCGCGGCTCCGTGGCCAGATGTCGCCGCGGCAATGTCGCCACAGCTGCTGCTGTTGTTCTTTGGTTTTGGACTCATCCCCACAGCCGTGGCCTATGTCTTATATATGCAGGGTCTGTCCATGGGGCTCGAGACGTCGAAAGTTCCCGTCGTAATGTCATTCGAGACGGTCGTCACCGTACTGCTGGGCATTGGTGTCTACGCCGAGCCCGCCGGCGCGATCAAGGTCCTGGGCATCGTGCTGGTGCTCGCGTCCATCCTGATCATGAACACCGACTTCTCCAGGCTGCGCAACAGCGTCATTGTCAAACGTATTGTCGAGAGCATGACCTTTAAGCCCAACGCGTGGTGGACCGAAAAATCTCAGGACATGGATCTGTTTAAGGAACGCACTGGCATCGCGCTGGAGCCCACCGTGCAGGAAAGCCCCTGGTACTTCGTGCGATAGAGGATTGTGCACGGCGTCTGGCCTGGGGTTATCCAGCCAGCGCCGGCCTATCCAGCCCCAACGTTTCAAGTACGTTAAACCCGTCAACGGTCGATTTTCACCCGCGAACGGTCTTTATACTAATTAGCAATATAAGCAACGTATAAGACGTTATAATGACCATAACGAAAAGGAGGAGGCAAGATGAATCAGATCATTCTCGCATCTCATGGCGGCCTGGCCGCAGGCGCCAAAGACACGCTCGAGATGGTTCTCGGCGACGTGTCGAACGTCCACGTCGTGTCGCTTGCTCGTGACGACAAGGAGCCCATCACCAACAAGGTGGACGCCATGATCGCCACGTTCAACGCGGACGAAACCGTCTATGTGCTGACCGATATGCTCGGCAGCTCGGTCAACAACAGCATGGTCGAGCTTTCCAAGAACGGCACGAAGTTCACGGTTGTCAGCGGTTTCAATATTCCGCTGGCGCTGACGCTCGCTATGAGCCCCGCCCCCATCAAGGGTGCCGAGCTCGCGGCCCTCATCAACGAGGCCCGCACCGGTCTGACCAACCCCAACGCACCGGTCGAGGCCGTCGCGGCTCCCGCCAAGAAGGCCAAGGCGTCCCGTCACAGCTCCGGTCCCGCCAAGATCGTCCTCGCACGTCTTGACTACCGTCTGCTGCACGGCCAGGTCGTCTTTACCTGGACCACCAAGGTTCAGGCCGAGCGCATCATCGTCGTCGACAACGCCGCCGCCAACGATGACATCAAGAAGGGCGCTCTTAAGCTGGCCAAGCCCCAGGGCGTGCGCCTGAACGTCTTCACCGTCGAGCGTGCCCTCGCCAAGATGGACAAGCTCAACACCCTCGGCGAGCGCGTCATGTTTGTCTTTGGCAACACTGCCGAGATGCTGCAGTTCTGCCAGGGTTACAAGCTCGACGCCATCAACCTGGGCGCCACCGCCAACCACGACGGTGCCGATCAGATTGGCGGCAAGGACAGCTCCGTCTTCTTCGACGCCACCCAGAAGGCCGACGTCAACCAGCTGCTCGACATGGGCATTAAGCTCTACGTCCAGCAGACCCCTACGTATCAGAGCGTCGACATCGACGCCAAGCTGTAATCAACCAGGCTTTTGCCTGACTGAAAGGAGAAGGGTATGAATACGTTCATCAGTGCGGTGCTCGTCGGCCTCGTCGGCGTGTTCTGCATGTGGGACTCCCGCCTGCTCGGTCGTCTTAACTTCGAGCAGCCCCTCGTTGGCGCTACGCTCGTCGGTCTGCTGCTGGGCGATGTGCCCACCGGTCTTGCCGTCGGTGCCGCCGTCGAGCTCGTGTCCATGGGCCTGGTGCAGGTCGGCGCCGCCGTTCCGCCCGATATGGTCCTGGGCGGCATCGTGGCCGCTGCCTTTGCGTGCCTGACCGATGCTTCCGCCGAGACCGCCATGACGATCGCCATCCCGGTCGCCGTCCTGGGTCAGCTCCTCGGCATCGTGTTCCGTTCCATCATCGCCGTCCTCACCCATGTGGCAGATAGCGCGATCGATAACGGAAAGTTCAAGACCGCCTACCGTATGCACATCTGCGCCGGCTCCGGTTTGTACGCCATCATGTACTTCCTGCCGATCTTCCTCGCCGTCTTTGTTGGCACCGACCTGGTTCAGGCCATCGTCAACATGGTTCCCGAGTGGCTGTCCACTGGTCTTAACGTTTCGACCAAGATCATGACCGCCTACGGCTTGGCCCTGCTGCTCACCATGATGATCAAGAAGGGTATGACTCCGTTCCTGTTCATCGGTTTCCTGCTCGCCGCTTACCTCAACCTGTCCGTCATCGCGGTCGCTCTGATCGGTGTGTGCCTGGCTGTCGTCTTCATGGGCTTCAAGTTCAACGGTTCCCATGCAGCCGCCGGTGTCGATTCCGACTACGATCCGCTCGAAGACGACGAAGACTAAGGAGGAACACACTATGGCAACCGCAACCAAGGACGTGTCCCTGAACAAGAAGGTCAGCCAGTTCTTCTGGCGCTCCTGGGCCATCCAGGCCTCTTGGAACTACGAGCGTCAGATGAACATGGGCTTCCTCTACGGTATGGTTCCCACGCTCGATCGCCTCTATCCGGACGAGTCCGACCCCAAGCAGCTTGCTGCTAAGAAAGAGGCTTACCACCGTCACATGGCGTTCTACAACTGCACCCCGCAGACGAGCGCTTTCATCCTGGGCCTCGCCGCCTCCATGGAGGAGGAGTACGCCAAGGATCCCGAGAACTTCAACCCCGATTCGATTAACGCGGTCAAGACCTCCCTTATGGGCCCGCTTTCCGGCATCGGTGACTCCTTCTTCCAGGGCACCATCCGCGTTATCGCCTTTGGCTTGGGCGTTCAGCTGGCTCAGCAGGGCTCCATCATGGGCCCGATCCTGGCCCTTCTCATCTCCATCGTCCCCTCCGTGCTGATTACTTGGTTCGCAGCCAAGATGGGCTATCAGGGCGGCCACGAGTACCTGAGCAAGCTTCAGGGCGGCGACCTCATGGAGAAGCTCATGTATGTCTGCGGCATCGTGGGTCTTATGTCCGTGGGCGGCATGATCGCCACGCTGATCGGCGCCACCACCCCGCTGCAGTTCGCTGACGGCACCGTCGTTATCCAGGACATCCTGGACGGCATGATGCCCCAGATGATCTCCCTTGGCCTCACCGGCCTTATGTACTGGCTTATCAAGAAGAACGTCAACACCGGTTGGCTTCTCGTGATCGCCATTGTGGGCGGCATCGCCCTCTCCGCGGTCGGCATCCTGGCCTAGTCGCGACTAAGCGCCTAACCGCTTTCCCCCGGGGGCCTGCCTGGCATCCCATACCCCAGGCAGGCTTCCATCCCTAAATGTGTCAAAGGGCAGTCCCTTTGACACATCCTCAACGGACCGGCGACTCGGTCCAAATCACGGTAACCCTGCGAGCGCCCGGCAATGTGGCGCCGCAAAAATTGAAAGGAATGTGTCAGATGTACGAGATCGACCTTAACCTCCCTAAGCAGATCGTCGGTGACGTCCTGTCCAACCACGAGATCCACAGCGTCGCCTTCGTCGGCTGCGGTGCCTCCATGTCCGACCTTTACCCCGCCAAGTACTTCCTGGCCAACAACACGGACAAGCTGAACGTTCAGATCTTCACCGCTAACGAGTTCAACTACGACACGCCTTCCTGGGTCAACGAGCACACCTTCGTGATCACCTGCTCCCTCGGTGGCTCCACGCCCGAGACCGTCGAGGCCAACAAGACCGCCAAGAAGCACAACTGCCCGGTCGTCTCCCTCACCAACAAGGCTGGCTCCGCTCTGACCGTCGACGCTGACTACGTCATCGTTCACGGCTTCCACGCCAACTTCGCTGCCAAGTGCGAGAAGCCCGGCTACGCCATCGCTCTTGCTGTCGAGATCCTTCAGCAGACCGAAGGCTATGACCACTACGAGGACATGATCACCGGCCTCACCAACGTCTTTGAGCTCTGCGAGAACGCTGCTCAGTCCTGCAAGAAGCTCGCCAAGAAGTTCGCCGAGGACTTCAAGGACGACAAGATGATCTACTTCATGGCTTCCGGTGCCTCCGAGAAGATGGCTTATTCTCACGCCGCCTTCCTGTTCACCGAGATGCAGTGGATCGACGCCGCCGCCTACAACACCGGTGAGTACTTCCACGGCCCGTTCGAGGTTTCCACCGAGGGTAAGCCCTACGTCTTCTTCATGTCCGATGGTGCCACCCGTCCGATGGACGCCCGCGCCCTCACCTTCCTTAAGCGCATGGGCGCCAAGGTCGCTCTGATCGACTCCAAGGACTACGGCCTGGCCGACGCCGTGCCGGCAAGCGTCGTCACCTACTTCAACCCGCTGCTGCACCTCGCCGTTATGCGCGAGTACGGCAACCAGATCGCCGAGGCCCGTCAGCACCCGCTGACCATGCGTCGCTACATGTGGAAGCTTTCCTACTAATCACAAGTAAGTAGACCTTACGGGTTGATTGAGAGGGGATGGGGTTTGCGCCCCGTCCCCTTTTTTGCTCTGGGGAGGGCGTGCGCGCACGCGCCGCAAAAACCCAGATAAAACCTACCAAAATAAACCTGTCCCTTTTTGGCAGGTGGGAGGAGATGCGTATGATCAAGGCAGTGCTGTTTGATATGGACGGCGTGCTGGTCGATACCGAGTGGTTCTATAACCGTCGCCGTGTGGCGTTTATGGAGGAGAAGGGGTTCCACTTTGACGAGATCCCCGATCTTTCGGGGTCTAACGAGCCCGCCATTTGGGAGACGCTGGTTCCCGACGATATTGAGCTGCGCGAGCGCCTGCGCGTGGAGTACAAGCAAGTCTACAGCCCGGACCACCCCGTTCCGTATGCCGAGCTGCTCAACGAGCAGACGGAGCCGGTGATGCGCGAGCTGCACGAGCGCGGCGTGAAGTGTGCCATCGCGAGCTCGTCGTATCGTGAGTTGATTGACGAGCTGGTGGAGATTGCGGGTATCGCCGATGTGCTGGATTACACCATCAGCGGTCACGAGTGCAGTGCGTTTAAGCCCGACCCCGAGATCTACCTGCGTGCCATGGAGGCGCTGGGGGTGGAGCCTGCCGAGTGCTTGGTTATCGAGGATTCGCCTTTGGGCATCGAGGCCGGCAAGCGCTCCGGCGCCCGCGTCCTGGCACTGCGTCCGCACGAGGGCGTCAACCTGGATCAGTCCGCCGCCGACGTTGTCATCGACAGCCTGACCGACATCCTACCTGCCATTTAGGGACAGGTTTATTTTGGCAGGTTTTATCTGGGCAAACGCCGAATTCGCCGTGAAGGGATTGCTCTCTTCACGGCGTTTTTCTTTTGAGCGGCCTCACGGTCCCCCTGATGGTTGTCGAGAGAGGGTGAATTGAGGCGCCCTCTGTCGCTCCATGTTACAATCGCCGACATGCCCCACAACTACATCTGCCTTCGAAGGGAGCCTACGTGGCGAACGCCATCGACCAGCTCACGGACCGCGTGCTCGTGCTCGGCCGCCTCACCATCGTCCGCCGCGCCATCACCGCCGTGGCGGTCACAATTTCCGCCGTTCTCCAGACATTCCTAATCCAGGCGTTCATTCAACCCGCCGACCTGCTTCCGAGCGGCCTTACCGGCGTCGCGGTCCTGCTCGATCGCGTTACCTCGCTCGGTGGCGTTCACATCGACATCTCGCTCGGTATGCTCGCGCTCAACATCCCCGTGGCGCTCCTATGCTGGAGCGGCATTAGCAAGCGTTTCGTCATCTTCTCGATGACGCAGGTCGTGCTCTCGTCGCTGTTCCTCAACGTCTTTCACTTCGCGCCGTTTTTGGGCGACAAGATCATGCTAATCATTTTTGGCGGCGTGGTCTCGGGTCTGGGCGCTGCCATCGCGCTTAAGTCCGGCGCATCTACCGGCGGCACCGACTTTATCGCGCTGTGGGTCTCCAACCACACGGGTAAGACCATCTGGGGTGTCATCTTTGGTTTCAACTGCTTTATCCTGGCGATCTTTGGCTTTATGTTTGGCTGGGATAACGCGGCGTACTCCATAGTGTTCCAGTTTATTTCGACCAAGACCATCGACAGCTTCTATCATCGCTACGACCGTGTGACGCTGCAGATCACAACGCGCAAGGCAGACGAGGTCATGACCGCCTATGTTGACCATTTTCAGCATGGTATTAGCTGCGCCGAGGTCATCGGCGGATACAGCCGTGAAAAGATGTACCTGCTGCACACCGTTGTCTCGACCTACGAGAGCCAGGACATTATCAAGCTAGTGTGCGACATTGATCCCGGTGCCGTGATCAACGTGTTCCACACGCTCAGCTTTGTGGGCGGCTGGTGGGGTGGTCATGTCGACGAGCCCATGCCCACGGCCGTTCCCGATCCCGACAAGCCCGCACGCATGGCCAGCAGGCAGGCGCGCCTCAGCGAGCAGGACAGTCTGCAACAGGACGACGGCAAGTAAGGTTTTGCTGTATGTGGTGTATCGTTTTATCCAACTGAGGTAACATATAAAAAGACGTTATATACGTATTAGTTATTTTAATATTTCGATAAGAGTGATTAGATATGCCTGCGCCCAAAAATGCACCGCTTTACCAGCAGATTTACGACGAAATCAAGGACGCGATCGAGAAAGGTGTTTATGCACCCAAGGAGCGTATTCCGTCCGAGCTTGAGCTTGCCGAGCAGTACGAGGTGAGCCGTATTACGGTGCGCCGCGCCGTCGAAGAGCTATGCTCCGATGGCTACCTGGTTAAGCAGCAGGGCCGCGGTACCTTTGTTTCCACGCCGCACATCAATCGCCAGTTCCACGCCTCGACGCTGCAGACGTTTACCGCACTGTGTGCCAGCAACGGCATGAAGGCCGGTGCACATGTGGTCGATTGCCAGATCGTTCCGGCGCGCCAAAACGAGATGGAGTTCTTTGGCCTGCAGAAGGATGCGCTGCTGCTGCATATTAAGCGCGTGCGTACGGCCGACGGCGAACCCATCTTTGAGGAGAACATCTTTGTGCCGTTTGACGCCTACCGTGAGCTGTTGACGGCCGATCTTGAGGACAAGTCGATTTTTGCCGAGGTCGAGCGTGTTGGCGGAACCCCGATTGTCTCGGTTGGCTACCGCACGGTCGAGGCCGTTCGAGCTAACGCCGAGCAGGCGGCCGAGCTGGGCATTGCTCCGCACGATCCGCTGCTCAACCTGCGTGCCGGCTTTATCGGTCCCAATGGCGAGCCGGTCCTGATGGGTAAGCAGTACTACGTGGGCAGCCGCTACGTTATGGTCATGTAAGTTACGCGGTTTTACCAAACCGCGTAACGGGCCGACGCTGCGCCCTTGGTTCCGCCGTTCTAGCGAACGGCGGACCGGTCGACGCTGCAAACGCCCCTAAGCGGCAATCTGACGTTCAATCGTCGGTCGCGTACTGAAGTACG
This sequence comes from Collinsella sp. AM23-17, assembly GCF_003470945.1. NCBI lineage: Bacteria > Bacillati > Actinomycetota > Coriobacteriia > Coriobacteriales > Coriobacteriaceae > Collinsella > Collinsella sp. AM23-17. The sequence goes on from NZ_QRHU01000004.1 coordinate 44,965, forward strand.
CTTCCCTCCTCTTTCACGTCACCTTGCTCGCTTAGGGGCGTTTTCGCTGACTTATGCTCAACCTGAGACGTTTCCACGCCTGTCAAGAGCTTAGCCGTTGGGGACGTTCTTAAACGACTAGTCATTCAAGAACGTCCCCAATGACTACCCGCAGAATGAGCGTGGCTGACAGCCGTACGGCAGCGGTCCGCGTGGCGGCGTATAATCGGCGGCAGATGACTTGGACGTTAGGAAACCATGACCGATAGCATGCAGCAGACGGCGCTCGACACGCTCGGCGCCTATTTTGGCTACACCTCGTTTCGCCCGGGGCAGGACCGTATGGTCGATGCGATCCTTGCCGGCTGCGACGCGCTGGGCGTTATGCCCACGGGCGCCGGCAAGTCCATTTGCTACCAGGTGCCCGCGCTCATGCTGCCCGGTATCACCTTTGTGGTGAGCCCGCTGCTGTCGCTTATGGAGGACCAGACCCGCGCGTTGCTCGCGGCGGGTGCGCGGCCCAGCTATCTCAACTCCAGCCTTACTCCGGCCCAGCAAAACACCGTGCTCAAGCGGGCGCGCGAGGGCCGCTACCAACTTATGTACGTGGCGCCCGAGCGCCTGCTCGAGCCGCGCTTTTTGGCCTTTGCGCAGGAGGCCGCAGCGGACGGCGGCATTGGCGTGCCGCTCGTGGCCATTGACGAGGCCCACTGCGTGAGCCAATGGGGACAGGATTTCCGCCCCGCCTACCTGCAGATTCGCGAGTTTATCGATTCCCTGCCGCAGCGCCCCATCGTGGCGGCCTTTACCGCTACGGCAACCGAGCGCGTGCGTGCGGACATTCATCAGATGCTCGGCCTGCAAAACCCCGCGACGGTAGTGACGGGCTTCGATCGCAAGAACCTCTACTTTGGTTGCGAGGAGATGGGCGACAAGGCCAAGGCCGCGTGGGTGCGCGATTATGTGATCGCGCATTCGGGCGAGAGCGGCATCGTGTATTGCTCGACCCGCAAGACGGTCGATGCGCTGGCAGGCGAGCTTGCCGAAGCGCTGGGCCCCAGCGGCATTCGCGTTGGTCGTTACCATGCCGGCATGGGTAACGACGCCCGCCGCCAAAGCCAGCGTGCCTTTATCGATGACGATATTCAGGTGATGGTTGCCACTAACGCCTTTGGCATGGGCATCGACAAGCCCAACGTGCGCTACGTGATTCACAACAACGTGCCCGAGAGCATCGAGGCCTACTACCAGGAGGCGGGCCGCGCCGGTCGCGATGGCGACCCGGCCAGCTGCCACCTGCTGTGGAACGGCAACGATTTTCGCATGCGTCGTTTTTTGATCGACCGCGGCGATGCGGCCGACGAGGCGCTCGACGACGAGCAGCGCGCGTGGGCGCTCCAGAATCGATATCGTCTGCTCAGCCAGATGGAGGGCTACTGCAATACCACCGGCTGCCTGCGCGAATACATGCTGCGCTACTTTGGCGACGAGGCCGCGGCCGAGCATGCGGCAGCGGCTGGTGCGGGCAGCACCGCCACGGACGAGGCCGAGGGCTGCGGCAACTGCAGCAACTGCCTTACGCAGTTCGAGGTCGAGGACGTCACCGATATGGCCCGCGCCACCGTGCGCTATGTGGCCACGCGCCCCATGCGCTTTGGCAAGTCGCTCATCGCCGACGTGCTCCACGGCGGCAACACCGAGCGCATTCGCCAGATGCATCTGGACGAGGACCGCGGCTACGGTGAGCTGTCGAGCGAATCGGTCGGGCGCATCAAGGACATCATCGGTCAGCTGTGCGGCCGCGGTTATTTGGCCACCTCGCAGGGGCAGTACCCGGTCGTTGGGCTGGGCCCGCGTGCCGGCGAGGTCGAGGATGAGGCGTTCGCCTTTACCGTTAAGCGTCGCGCGTCCAAGCGCAAGGCCTCGGCCCGCGCCCGCCGCGCGGTGGATCTGCTGCGCGAGGAGGCTGAGCTGGATCAGCGCCCGCGCGTGGGCGACGATGCCGAGCTGTTCGAGCGCCTGCGTGCCTTGCGCAAGGAGATCTCGACCGAGCTGGAGATGGCGCCGTATATGGTCTTTTCCGACAAGGCTCTGCGCGGCCTGTGCCGCCTGCGCCCTCAAACGCGCGAGGAGCTGATCCGGGTCAACGGCATTGGCGAGAAAAAGGCCGACGCCTTTGGCGAGCAGTTTATGGCGGCGATTGAAGAATTTGAGTCCGAGCATGCGCGGGATGGAGCGTAATGATGGCAGCCGATAGCAAGACCGAACGTTCCGAGCGCGCCGAGGTGTCCGCCGTGCCGCTGTACCAGCAGGTTATGGACGACCTAAAGGGCGAGATCGCGCGCGGCGTGTACGCGGCCGGCTCGCGTATTCCTTCCGAGATGGAGCTCGCGAAGTCCTACGGCGTGGGACGCATCACCGTGCGCCGCGCCATCGAGGAGCTGTCGCGTGCGGGGTATCTCAGCCGCCAGCAGGGGAGGGGTACCTTTGTGTGCGCTCCCAAGCTCAAGCGCAAGATTCGCCAGAAGGGTGACGTCCAGAGCTTTACCGAGGGTTGTGCTGCCAACGACATGGTGCCGGGTGCGCGTCTGGTGTCGCGCACGGTGGTCGCAGCGACGCACGAGGATGCGGCGTTTTTTGGGGTGGAACCCGGCTGTGAGCTTATCGTGGTCGAGCGCGTGCGCACGGCCGACGGCGTGCCCGTCATGCTCGAGAACAACGCCTTTGTGCTCGCCGACCATCCCTACCTGCAGACGCTTGCCGATAAAGACCTCGCCGATAACTCGATCTTTGCGCTCGTTGCAGAGCATTCGGGCCGCGCGCCGCTCAAGTCCGATCCCTGCACCGTGGAGATTGCGCTTGCCGATGCTCAGGCGGCCCCGCTGCTGGAGGTGCCGGTCGGCGAGCCGCTCTTTTATATGGAGGCGTACTTTACCGATGCGGACGAGCGGCCCCTACTGCTCGGTCGTCAAAAGATCGTTGGCTCGCGCTACGTGTTTGACATCTAACGTCCACAGATAGAACAACATAGAACAAGTTTGGCGAAATGACTTCACCCACGACAGCTTGCGTGCTATAAATAGGACAACATAGAACGACCGCAGGTACGAGCAGCCGCCACCAAAAGCCACCACACAAGGAGGAGCATCAGCATGAACGCACATGATCTGATTCAGGAAATTATCGAGCGCAAGGGCAAGGTCGAGAATGTCTTTTGGATCGCCTGCGGCGGTTCGATGATCGACCTGATGCCGGCCAACGAGCTGCTCAAGCGCGAGGCGACCACGTTTACCTCGACGGTTTACACGGCGCGCGAGTTTTGCCTGATGGCCCCCAAGAGTCTTGGCGAGAAGTCACTCGTCATCGCCTGCAGCCACAGCGGCAATACGCAGGAGGTCGTCGACGGTTGCGAGATGGCGCTGGCAGCCGGCGCCGAGGTCGTTGCCCTCACCGACTGCGAGGGCTCAAAGATCGACAACGGCAAGTGGACCACCTGGGTCTATCCGTGGGGCAAGGGCGAGTCGCAGGCCGAGGTCCCGCAGGGCATTGGCGTGCTAATGGCTGCCGAGCTGCTCGACCAGCAGGAGGGCTACGAGGCGCTCGCCGACATCTACGCCGGCCTTAAGCAGATGGACGCGCTGCTGCCCGCCGCCCGCGAGAAGGTCAACGCCGAGCTGGGCGATCACTTTGCCGAGCTCTGCCAGCAGCACAAGTTCTTCTATATCCTGGGATCCGGCCCCAACTTTAGCCAGACCTACGCTATGGCCATCTGTTCGCTCATGGAGATGCAGTGGCAGCACTGCTGCTACATCCATTCCGGCGAGTACTTCCACGGTCCCTTCGAGGCCACCGAGCCCGGCGTGTTCTACTTTGTGCAGCTCGGATCGGGTGAGTGCCGCCCCATGGAGGAGCGCGCACTTGCGTTCCTCAACACGCACACCGATACGGTCATGGTACTCGATGCGCTCGAGTACGGCCTGGGCGACGTGCCCGCCAGCGTGCGTTCGTTCTTGGAGCCGATCTTCTTCTACGCGATGAGCTGCGAGCTGCGCGCCGCCCGCGGCAAGGTGTTCGACCACAGCCCCGAGGTTCGTCGCTACATGGGCATCGAGCAGTACTAAGTAGCTGGGAAAGCAATCTTTTATGACGGGGCCTTCACCAAACGAGGGTCCCGTTTGCGTCGCGGCACCCCGTCCCAGCTGTCTGATAACGAAGTCAAATACTTTCCCCAGAAGTGAACGACCTATTTTGGACCCCTGAAGCATCCGCACTTTTTGGCGCCAAAACCGCAGGAAAATCTCGATGAAACCGCAGGAAATAGCAGCTGAAAAGTGTCGATGCTTCGGGGGTCCGATTTTGCTCGCTCACTTTGCGGGAAAAGTATTAGACCTGAATCTGCGAGCGTGTCGCGTGAGCCAAAAAAGCGGGCCGTGCCGGGGATTTCCGGCACGGCCCGCCCTGCATTGCGTCCGTTATGAGCGAGTTGCCGCGTCAACCGGCGAACTACTTTGCGTCGTAGGCCTCGGCATCCCACCAGTCGAGCTGGGCGATGTTGTCGCGAATGTGCTGGCAGCTCTTGTGGAAGCCCTCGAGCTCGTGCTCGGAAAGGTCGAGCGTGTAGACCTCCTCGACGCCCTCGGCGCCGATCACGCACGGCAGGGAGGTGAAGATGCCCTCCTCGCCATACTGGCCGGTCATGAGCGTGGAGGCCGAAAGCACGGCATGCTCGTTGTGCAGCACGGCGGCGCAGACACGCGCAGCGGAGTTGGCGACGGCGTACTCGGTGCACTGCTTGCCCTGGTAGGTCACATAGCCGCCCTTGCGCGCGAGCTCCTCGACCTCCATGTGGTCAAAGGCGTACTTGTCGGGGTTTTCGGCCTGAAGCTCGTTGAGGCTCTTGCCGGCGATGGTTGCGGCCTTAAAGGCGGCCAGCTGGCTAAAGCCATGCTCGCCGATCATGTAGGCGTCGATGGACTTGGGGCTCACACCGACCTTCTTGGAGATCTCGGTGCGCAGGCGGGCGGAGTCCAGACCGCAGCCCGAGCCGATGATCTTCTTGGGATCGTAGCCGGTCAGGTGCCACAGCTCGGTGCACACGACGTCGCAGGGGTTGGAGATGCTCACGAAGATGCCGTCAAAGCCGGCGTCGACGATGCGCTTGGCAAAGGTGCGGGCGGCGTCGGTGGTAAAGAACAGCTCACCGTCGCGGTTGCCGGCGGCCAGCGCGACCTTGCCGGCAGCGTTGACGATGACGTCGCAGCAGGCCAGCTCCTCGTAGTGGTCGTAGCAGTTGACGATCTTGGTGTTGTACGGGACAAACGAAAGGGAGTCGCGCAGGTCCTGGACCTCGGATGTCACCTTGGTCTCGTTGATATCGCACAGGTACAGCTCATCGGCAATGCCCTGCATGAGCAGGCTGTTGGCGACATGTGCTCCTACGTGGCCCTGGCCGACCACACCGATCTTACGCGTCTGGTACATATATGTATCCTTTCGGCCGAGTTTCTCGCATCGAACCATTGTAGCGTCCTGCTGTCACTTTGCTAAGCTAAAGCGAAGTAGATTTTTGGGACATGCTTTAATCTCTACTTTTGGAGTGATTTGGGCCGCTGGCGACATCGCCGGGCGATGTGCTCGCGCGGATGGGGCCGCTCGTTGTACCATAGCTGCAACTGACTCGTAAGGAGCATCCATGCCCATTCGCATCCCCGACGCCCTCCCTGCCGCCGCGCAGCTCGAGAGCGAGAACATCTTTGTCATGACCGAGTACCGCGCGCTGCACCAGGACATCCGTCCGCTGCGTGTGCTCATCCTCAACCTCATGCCCACCAAGATCGCCACCGAGACGCAGATTATGCGCAAACTCTCCAACACGCCGTTGCAGGTGGAGGTGGACCTGCTGCGCACCAAGACGCACGAGGCCACGCACGTGAGCGCCGGCCACCTGGAGACGTTCTACCGCACGTTCGACGACATCCGCGACATCCACTACGACGGCCTGATCATCACGGGCGCGCCGGTGGAGCAGATGCCGTTCGAGGAGGTCGACTACTGGCCCGAGCTCTGCCAGATCATGGATTGGTCCACCACGCACGTGCACTCCACGCTGCACATTTGTTGGGGCGCGCAGGCGGGGCTCTACCATCATTACGGTATCCAGAAGTACGACCTGCCGGCAAAGGCGAGCGGCGTATTTGAGCATTATCTGGTGAAGCCGCAAAGCCCGCTGGTCCGCGGCTTTGACGACCGCTTCTATGCCGTGCATTCGCGCAACACCGATGTGCGCCGCGAGGACGTGGAGGCCGAGCCGCAGCTTGAAGTCGTGGCCGTGTCCGACGAGGTAGGCCTGTACATTGTCAAGTCGACCGACAGCCGTCGCTTCTTTGTCTTTGGCCATCCCGAGTACGATACCGACACGTTGCGTCTGGAGTACGAGCGCGACGTTAAGCGCGGCCTCAACCCTCAGGTGCCGGCGCATTACTTCCCGAACGACGACCCCACCGCCGAGCCGCGTAACGTCTGGCGCAGCCAGGCTCAGCTGTTCTACACCAATTGGCTCAACTACTACGTCTACCAGACCACACCCTACGACCTGGCCCGCGCCGGCGAAGAGCACTAGGCCTGTCGGGAGGTGCGCCAGCCGTTAGGCGCTGATGATGTGGGGTAGCGGCAGGTCGTGGACATCGGTGGGAACGTGATCGACACGCTGCTCGTCAAAGGCGATGCCGATGATTTGGCATGCGGGCGAGAGCATGGGCAGGTAGCGGTCATAGCAGCCGCCGCCGTAGCCTAGGCGCGTGCCGGTGCGGTCGAATGCTACGAGCGGCACGACGATCATGTCGAGAGCTTCGGCAGGCACGATAGGGAAGCGGCTGCTGTCGATGTCCGTGGCCGCAAAGGCCCGCGTGGGGTGGGCGATAAACGTAGCCGCGTCCGCGTCGCCGGCAGCAACTGCCCGCATACACATGCGCTGGCCACAAGCTGCGGCGTCTGTTGCCGAGAGCATGCACGGATAGGCCACGCGCCAGCCACGTTTGGAGGCAGCTGCGGCAAACGCGGCTGAGTCGACTTCGGAACCCATCGCGGCATAGACGGCAACGGTGTGCGGCGCCGCGGCATCCAAGCGGCCCAGCAGCTCAACCAGCCGCGCACAGATATCAGCAGACTTCGCCGCCCGCAAGTCCAAATCAAGAGCATCGCGCCGAGCAATCACCGCCCGCCGCAACTCAGCCTTGTCCATCCCGGCTTCCTCTCCCAAACCTACCAAAAAGGGACAGGTTTATTTTGGCAGGTTTTATCTGGGCAAATGTCGAAACCACCACAAAGGTGCCTGTCCCCTTTGTGGTGGTTTTGGCCCATGCGTTAACGCTATAACGCCGCGGCGATTGCTTCGGTCACAAACTTATTGAGTGACTCGCCCTTCTTTGCCGCCGCCAGTGCTGCCTGCTTGTGAAGCTCGGAGCCTGTTCTCACATTGAACGAGCCCTTAAAAGCCCGCTCTGGTTCCTTGCCCTTTTCGGCACAAAACTCAAGGTAATCGTCGACGGCGTCGTGGAAGCATTGCTCCACTTCTTCAGCCTTGGAGCCTTCAAATACAATTGCGTCCCTAATGCCGGCGACCATACCTGTTAGTACATGCTGCTCGGCATCGAACTCGACTGGGGCGAAATAGCCCTTGTATGCCAAAACGTTACTCATGACTGCCTCCGACATCCTGCAGAAATCGAACGATGTTTCGAATTGTCCCCGCTGTCAATTCGTCAGATGGATGAGGCGCGTGCATCACGAACATCCTGCCATCTGAGGGCCTGTAGAAGCGAATGCGCGATCCGGATGTCTTGCCTTTGCTGTCCATTTCAAAGCCATATGAGGCCATGACTTTTAAAAAATCGGCATACCGATACGTCGAAGGGCAGCTAAACAGTTGGGCGATGAGTTTATCGGCTCGAGTCATCCCGCCTCACATTCTGCAACTATATTCTAGTTGCAATTTTGATCCGATGCAATCACCCATACTATAGAACATGTGTACGTATAGAACAAGTGTTCGAACCACTACAAAGGGGCCTGTCCCCTTTGTAGTGGTTTTGCTTGCTGTGGTTAGCCCATCAGGTCGACGACGTTAAAGCCGGCGTTGCTCTTGGCGATGACGTCGCGGCCGCCAAAGACGCAGGTGGGCGACTCGGCCGCAATGCGCGTCACGTCGGCGCCGAGCGAGCGCAGCTCACCGGGCGTGGCGGCGAGCATCTGGGCGCGACGCTCCTCGCGCGCATGCGGATCGAGCCCGGCCAGATAGGTCGTGTTGCGGCGCTTGGTGAGCGCGTACGGCTTTACCGGCGCGTCCATGCCGCTCACGCAGCTCACGATAAAGCCCTCAAAGGCGGCCCCGTCGGGCTCAAAGCTGCCGAGCCATTCGCCCGCGCGCGCCACGCGCTCAATCGAGGGATCGATTGCCGGGTCGCGGTAGGTGTAGAACGCCGTCTGGCGCTCGCCGGCTGCGCGGAATCCGCAGCCGTATGCACCGCCCTTCACGCGAATCTCGTTCCACAGGTAATCGTAGGAGAGCGCGTTGGCAGCCACGGCCCAAGCGCCTGTCACGTCAATGCCTAGGCGACGCGGGTCGCACGCGCTTGCCGCAAAGCAGATGTCGCTGGGGATGACAAAAGCCTCGTGGCGATTGCACGGCGTCGGCACCACGAGCGCGTCGCGGCCGGCATCGGCGCCGTCGCCCGCGCCAAGCCCCAGGTTACCCGCGGCATCCCAGTACGCGTCAAAGTCCTCGTCGCTGCCGGTAAAGCTCGCCATGCAGCCATCGGCCACAAAGATGCGGTCTGCCAGCTCGGCAAGCTTGGCGCGCAGGCCGTCCAGGCGCTCGTCAAAGTGCTCGAGCAAATCGCGCAGGAACAGGTAGAAGTCCACGCCCGAGAGCTGCTCACGAACCACGGCCGAAGGCGAGCTGTAGCTCATCGCGCGACCGAGCGCCGCCGAGTGGCCGTTGTTGATAAAGCCCTGCTCAAGCCCAATGCGAATCTGCGTGAGCACGTCGCGCACGCGGTCGGCGTCGGCATCTGCCAAAAGCGTGCTCGACCATACCTCGCGCGGCAGGCTCGCCAGCGCATCGATCTTCTCGGACAGGGCGCCGGCGCTCACCAGCAGGTAGGGGCGCACGCCGTCCACTTCGGGCTGCGTCATGACCTCGGTCGTAAAGCTCAAAAAGCCCAGCTTGCCGGCGAGCAGGTTGTCGAGCTCCTCGGCCGAGTGCTCGCTCGTGGGCAGCTGTTTGAGCAGGCGGCAGAGCAGCGTCACGTAGGGCAGGTCCTCAAACGCGACGCATCCCAGGTCGAAATACTGCATGGCATAGGCCAGGCGGTTGGTGGGGATGTCGTGGCGCAGGCAGGGGATGGGCGTGGTCGTGTCTACGACCAGCGGCGGCTCGGGGCGCGCCTCGCCAATGTCGGACACGCGCAGGCGCGGCAGCGTGGCCTTGGCCTCGGGCGTGTCTTCTGCCTCCTGCGCGGCACGCAGCGCGGCCGTGCGCTCGACCACGTCGGCCAGCTCGGCATCGGTCATGGCATCGCGCTTGGCTGCCAGCTCGGCGGCCTCGGCACCCTCCGAACCCTCGGCGGCGTCCACCGGCACCAGCTCGACCAGTGCCATGTGGTCGTTTTCCAGCACCAGCTCGCGCAGCAGGTCCTCAAAATAGCTGCCGTCCAGCTCGCTACGAAGCTCCTCGTACACCGGGCCGTACTTGAGCGCCAGCGTCGCGGCGTCGTCATCGTAGAGCCAGGTGCTCAGCGCGTCGCACGCAATGGCCACGCCGTCGGCGATACCGTAGTCGCGCTGGCGCAGGTCGTATTCGTTGCTGCTGATAATGGCTTCCAGGCGCTCGCGCGGAACGCCGTGTTCGCACAGGTCGCGGCAGGCGTTCTGGAACACACGACGCAGCTCGCGCGCCACGCCGGGCTGCGCGTTTTGCAGCATGATGAGCTCGTAGGGCTGCAGGCTCTCGGCCGCGGTGTAGCTCACCACGTTGCCGCCCAGGCCGGCGGCCAGAATGGCCTTCTTAACCGGCGCTTCGTTGGAGCCCAGCAGCGTCTCGAACAGGATATCCGCCGCGATCGTACGCTTGCGGTCGAGCGCGCTGCCCAGCACAAGGCCCAGTCCCACCAGGGCGTTCTCGGGCGTGGTGGCCATCTCGACGCGTTTATACTCGCAGGTCACGGGCGCCTGCACGCCCAGCGGATTGGGTGCCAGCGTGGACGGGTCCTCGCCGGCGACAACGGCGGCGTCCATGCGGCGGCTCGCGGCACTCGGCTGCGACAGATAGCGCTCGTCCAAAAAGGCCAGTGCGCGGTCCACGTCCAGGTCGCCGTAGAGCGTGATGTAGGAGTTGGAAGGATTGTAGTGGCGCGCGTGCGTGTCTAGGAACTGCTCGTAGCTGAGCGCGGGAATCGCGCGCGGGTCGCCGCCGCTCTCGTGCGCATAGGCGGTGTCGGGATAGAGCGCGGCGTTGACGGCGTCGTCCAGCACGCTCATGGGGTCGGACAGCGCGCCCTTCATCTCGTTGAACACCACGCCGTTATAGCGCAGCGTGCCCTCGCGCAGGCTCGCGGAGCTGCCATCGCCCTCGCTCTCGGCGCTCTCCGGCAGGTCCAGCTCGTAGTGCCAGCCCTCCTGCTCAAAAAGGGTGGGCTTGGTATAGATGGCCGGGTTGAACACCGCGTCCAGGTACACGTCCATCAGGTTGTACAGGTCCTGCTCGTTGGTGGTGGCAACGGGGTAGATGGTCTTGTCGGGGTAGGTCATGGCGTTGAGGAACGTTTGCATGGAGCTCTTGATCAGATCGACAAATGGCTCCTTGACGGGGAACTTGGCCGATCCGCACAGCACCGAGTGCTCAAGAATATGGAACACGCCGGTGGAATCGGCCGGCGGCGTCTTAAAGCCAATGGCAAAGGCCTTGTTTTCGTCGTCGCATGCCAGGTACAGCAGGCGAGCGCCCGAGGCGGTGTGGCGCAGCACGTAAGCGTCTGCGTCGAGCTCGGGCACGGTCTCGCGGCGTTCGACGGTAAAGCCGTGGCAGGTGGTTCCGGGCACCAGCAGCGCGGCGGCAGCGGCGCGCGGGTCGGTTGAGGTGGTGGGCATATGCAGTCTCCTTTGACGCCCCAGCGGGGGCGAATCGAGTCGAATCCCCGAGAGTATACCCATATGGGGCCGCGGCTCTGCATCGAACTGAAGACGATGTGGGTGGACTAGCCTAACTGGGTTGACGGCGAATGCCGCGGGTAGCCGCTGCATCCCGCTAAAGTGAAATAACACCCCGTTTACCGAATCATTTAGGAAATATATGGACTCCTAAAAAGTTCTAATACAATATAAGTCATCTATCTATAAACTGCTGATTTCTTGTAAAGGTATGGTTGATATGGTTGAGGCAAATAGCGTTATCCCCCTGTACAAACAGATTGTTCGTGCGCTTTCTGATTCAATCGCCAACGGCACGTACCGCCCGGGAGATAAGCTTCCGACCGAGGCGGAGCTTATCGAGCAATTTGGCGTGAGCCGAATAACGGTTCGCTCCGCAATTAAAGAAATGGAAGATGCTGGGCTTGTTGAGAGGGCCCGCGGCAAGGGCACGTTCGTTTCGTCGGACACGCAGATGTATGCCGCGGACGACCGTGAGAGCTTTACCCATTCGTGCCAGCTTGCGGGCAAACAGGCGTCTACCAGGGTTCTCGAAATGGGCTGGGACTTCCCAAGTCTGCGAGACGCGAAGTTCCTGGGCGTAGACGATACCCAAAAGGTATTGCGTAGCCGTCGTCTGCGCCTTGTGGATGGCAAGCCCACGATGCTGGAAACCAATAGCTATTCCGCTGCGCTTTCTTTTTTGGAGCATGAGTCCCTCGATGATTCGCTGATGGCGGTACTCGATCGCCAGGGGATCAAGATGGGTCCCAACACGCGTACGCTCGAGGTCTGCTATGCGAGCGAGCTCGAGGCGGCATACCTTAATGTGGAGCTGGACTCTTCGCTGCTTCTGTTTGTCGATAGACGTTATGCTCCAAGTGGCGAGCCGCTTTTCATCTCCCGTCAGGTGTACTGCACCGAGCGACTGAAGTTCTATTTGTAAATTAGAGATAGATTGGTCGATTTACCGACCAATTGTTACCGTTCGCGGATTTGGAAAATAGACACACCACGTAGGGTAGATTGCTAATATACTTTGTTATGACAATATAGTACGTCCTATTGGTATTGGAGAACTATGAATAAGATATTGCTAGCGAGTCATGGTTATCTCGCCCAAGGCATGAAAAGCTCTCTGGAGATTCTGATGGGCACCAACGACCGAATCGAGTGCCTGTGCGCCTATGTCGATGACGATTCAAGGGATGTCGCGGCGTTGATTGATGCATGGATGGAGACGAGGGGCCCTGCCGACTCTTGGTTTGTCGTGACTGACATCTTTGGCGGCTCTGTAAACAACGAATTCATTCAGAGGCAGACCGACGGATCGTTTACGTTAATCGCTGGAATGAACTTGCCGCTGCTGGTGGAAATGGTTACACAGCTGGACTCCCTGGATGCGGACAAGGCCAAAGCCGCGGTCGAGGGATCGCGTTCGTTTATTCAGCTTTGCGAGGCGGCGGACATGCTTGCCGGCGCCGAGGAAGAAGAGTTCTAGTTAGTTCTGGTTCGAGCCCTAGCTAGGGGCCACACCTGTCATTCCCTTTATCACGTGCGGAGATGATAACGATGATTAAGCTTACGAGAGTTGATTACCGACTGATTCACGGCCAAGTTGCCATGTCCTGGACTCACGCTTTGGATGTAGATTGCATCTTGCTTGCCAGCGATGCTGTGGCAAAAGACGACATGAGGAAGGCGGCCTTGAGGCTCGCCCGCCCCAACGGCGTTAAACTCGTCATCAAGGATGTTGACGCTGCTATCGAGGCGCTCAACAGCGGCGTTACCGACAAGTATTCGCTGTTTATCATCACTGAGACGATTGAAGATGTCTATCGTCTCGCTAAGGGTTGCAAAGACATCAAAGAGATCAATCTGGGCGGAACCCGAAAGACCCCTGAGACCACGCTTCATCCGACCCCTGCGATCTTTGCGACCGAGAAAGATGCCGAGCATATCCAAGAGCTCCTGGGCGATGGCGTGGCCATCGAAATCCGTCAGGTCCCCAATGACGCTAAGGTGTTTGCCAAGGACGTTCTCTAGCCGGAAACACGTTGATGCTCGGCATTTATTGAACCAATGCTCTATGCCTATGCCCGTCGATCATTTGATCGGCGGGCTTTTTATTAAAGAAAAATCAAAAAAATCTGAAATAGTTCTTGCATAGTTAGTTATATAAAGTATTATAACGTCATGGGATGAATGAAGGGTTCATCCAAGTGAGTTAGGAGTAAGGGATGTTCAATTTCGATGAGCCTCGTTACGAGAAGGTTGTGAGCGATGCCCTCGCTCTCCGTCCTCAGATTGAGGCTGCCGTGGACAAGGTCTGCGAGCAGGGTTATTCCAACATCTTCTTCATCGGCTGCGGCGGCACCTGGGCCCACACGCTCCCGATGAAGTATTGGGTCGAGACCACCACGGCCGACGTCGACGTCCACTGCGAGATCGCCGCTGAGTTCCTCGCATGCCCGCCCAAGACCTTCAACAAGGACTCGGTCTGCGTCTTCTCCACCCGTACCGGCACCACCCCCGAGATCATTGAGGCTGCCAAGTTCTGCCAGGAGCAGGGCGCCCGCACGCTGATGTATGTCTCCAACGACAACACCCCGGCCACCGAGTACGCCGATTACAAGTTCTTCAGCTTCGCCGAGGACGACGTTCTGTGCGAGGCCATCTACACCTACCAGATCACGCTGATCGCCCGCTTCCTCAAGAACGCCGGCGCCTTCCCCAAGTACGACACCTTCATGGAAGAGTTCGGCAACATCGCTCCGTACCTCATCAAGGCCAAGGACGCTCAGGACGAGCGCTGCGCCGCCATGGCCGAGGACTTCAAGGACACCGATTACCACATGGTGATTGGCTCCGGCATGCTCTGGGGTGAGGCCTACGACTACGCCATGTGCATCCTCGAGGAGATGCAGTGGATCAAGACCAAGTCCATCCACGCCGCCGAGTTCTTCCACGGCACCATCGAGCTGTGCGAGGAAGGCACGAGCCTCATCATGCTCTACGGCGAGGACGACACCCGTAAGCTCATGGACCGCGTGGACAACTTCACTCACATGCTCGCCGACGAGAAGGGCGTCAACGTCCGCGTGAACAAGTTTGACACCGCCGAGGTCGAGCTGCCGTTCAGCGACCCCGAGTTCCGCAAGATCGTCTCCCCGATGGTCACCTACACCATCACCGAGCGTCTGAGCTGCCATCTCGAGCACGTCCGTAACCACCCGCTCACCACGCGTCGTTACTATCACCAGATGAACTACTAATCCTCTCAAATTGCTGCGGTTGTCTGCAGGCGAGCTGCGCAGAATGCCTCGCCTGCAGACCTGTTTCTGGGGTTGATCGAAATGGTTGTCCAGTATCTTCTAGTTGCACTGGTCGCATTTATTGCGTCCATGGACGAGCAATTATTTGGCATTACGATGCTTGGTCGTCCGCTGTTTACGAGCCTGTTTGTCGGCTTGATCCTTGGCGATGTCCAGCAGGGCGTTATCGTCGGCGCGGCTTTGGAATCCATGTTCATGGGCGCCATCATGGTCGGCGCGGCGGTTCCTCCCGAGGTCTATGCCTCCGGCGTGCTTGGCTGCGCGTTTGCCGTCATTACGGGTACGGGCACGGCAACTGCCGTCGCGCTCGCCCTTCCCGTCTCCGTCTTCCTTCAGGTGTGGCGCAACTTCTGCTACGCCGTTCCGGGTGCCTTTGCCTGCAAGAAGATTGAGACCGCTCTGGCAAATCGCGATCTTGCCAAGGCGAATCTGTACCATCTGACTATCGTGCCGCTGTCGATTGGCATTCCGTCTGCACTGCTGGTGTTTGGCTCACTGTTCTTTGGTGCCGACCTTATCAACAATGCGCTCAACGCGATTCCGCAGTTTGTGATGGACGGCCTCAACGTTGCGTCCGGGGTCATGGTCTGCATCGGCTTCGCTCTTCTTATCAGGACCATGGGCGATAACAAGCTCCTTCCCTGGCTGTTCCTGGGCTTCATTATGGTCATCTACCTCAAGATGGACGTGGTCGGCGTCGCCGCAGCTGCCATTTGCGTCGCGCTGCTCCTGGCCTTCCGCGAGGGCTCGTCCGGTCCGCAGACGGTTGCTGCAGATGAAGAGGAGGACTTCTAATGGCTATCCAGAACACTGACCTCAAAGAGGCCAAGAAGGACGCGATTATGACTCCCGATATGTATCGGAGCATGTTCCTTCGCCAGTTTACGAGCCAGTGCTCGCAGTCGTACGACAAGATGATGGCAATGGGCTTCATGTACACCATTCAGAAGCCCCTGCGAAAGATCTATCCCAACGACGACGATTACTATGCGGCGCTCGATCGCCATACCGAGTTCTTTAACATCACGCCTCATGTGCTTCCGTTTGTAGCCGGTCTAACGGTTTCGATGGAAGAGCAGGCGGCTGCCGATAAGAACTTCGACACGTCCTCGATTAACGCCATGAAGGTCGGCCTCATGGGACCGCTTTCCGGCATCGGCGATTCGTTCTACTGGGGTACGTTCCGCGTGGTTGCCGCCGGCATTGGTATTGGCATCGCTTCGACGGGCAACCCGCTCGGCCCCATCGTGTACGCGCTCATCTACTCCGTGATTAACTTTGCAACGCGTATCGTCGCCGCCCATCTGGGATACGACCTGGGAACCAAGTTCCTGCAGCAGTCCGAAGAGAACAACCTTATGTCTCGCATGACGCATGCTGCCGGTGTCCTCGGAATGACCGTCATTGGCGCGATGATTGCGGCGCAGGTCTCACTGTCCACTGCTTTGACCTTTGACGTGGGTGGTTCGGAGATTGTCCTGCAGGATCTGTTCGATTCGATCTTCCCCGGTCTGCTGCCCTTGCTGGCAACGTTCGCTTGCGTTGCCCTCTATAAAAAGGGCGTCAAGACCATTTGGATCATCTTGGGCATCTTCGCAATCTGCATCATCGGAACGGGCTTGGGAGTGTTCGCGGCGGCGTAATGTTGACTGCAATGCTCGCGCGTTGGATAACTAACTGACCGTTTGAAAACGGGGCTCGGCGTAAGGCCGGCCCCGTTTTTTATTTGAGGGATTTTCCGACCGTCCAAAAAATCACACTCGTCCATCACTCACGCATCTCTCATCTCTCATTCGTCACTAATACGAGAGATAACAGAAAGACGAGAGATAAATATGAGAGATAACAATGCTGCAAGGTGGCTAGGGGATCGAGTCAAAGTTCCCGTATACATGAGTTTACCTGCGCGAACGTGATTTGCTTGAACCGATAACGGCATTTTTGTCTCTCATCTCTCACTCATCTCTAAGCTGAAAGATAAATGAGAGATGGCTGAGAGACAGACAGACGGTCTGTCGGGGGACATGCATCGCTGCCAGATTGATGCCGCGCACAGAGCGGCTGCGCGTTCACCCGTGCCCCACATCCCGCCATTTCGCGCACTGCCCACCGAAACCTGCGGCAAAGCAGTTACAATAGCCCAATGTGCATCGCGCACGACGATGATATCGGCGCCCGCGACTAGGGGAGAATACATGGCAGAGCAACAGATAACGCCGGGGACTAAGCTTCAGGTGGCATTCGACGTGCCCATGGGCCAAAAAACCGACTTCAACATGCTCGCCACGTACAAAGAGGACCTGGACGAGGCGTACTTTCTTATGAGCGCGCCCATGCTTGCCGGCAAGCCGCTGCTCATGGACGAAAACCAAAAGCTGCTGCTGCAGTACAAAGTAGGCGAGGAGACGTTCGTGCTCGCCGGCTATCCCGAGGCAGTCGAGAAAAAGGGCATCCGCACCTATTGGAAAATGCGCAAAGTCGCCGAGCAGCGCAGCTTTGTCAAGCGCCGCGACGAGCGTTTTAAGGTCGCCATGCGCCTGACCTACCAGCGCGACAACGCGCCGACCCCCGAGCCCGAGGACGCCATGACCATCGACGTCTCGGCCGGCGGTCTGGCTATCTACCTCAACGATTACCCCGACGTGGGCGAGGCCCTGGCCGTGCAAATGCCCACGATCCGCCTGCAGGGCGAGCGCCACGAGCTGCCCGAGCAGCTGGGCATCGTGTGTTGGGTGCGCCGCGCGCCCAAGGGCAGCCTGTACCGCAACGTCTGCGGCCTGC
This sequence comes from Collinsella sp. AM23-17, assembly GCF_003470945.1. Taxonomy (NCBI): domain Bacteria; kingdom Bacillati; phylum Actinomycetota; class Coriobacteriia; order Coriobacteriales; family Coriobacteriaceae; genus Collinsella; species Collinsella sp. AM23-17. The sequence goes on from NZ_QRHU01000004.1 coordinate 62,244, forward strand.
AGTTCCGCTACGCCGACGACATGGAGCGCGAGCTCGTCAAAGAATACGTCGGCTACATCCGCGCCAAATATAAGCTCTGATCGCCATGGCACTGTTCAAGCGCAACGACAACAAAGATCAAGCTGCCGAGGATTTGGCCGAGAATCAGGCTGAGGGTGTAGCCGAGGATTTGGCCGAGGGCATGGCTGAGGATTTGACCGAGGGCCAGGCCGAGGATACGTTGCAGAACGCACCCCGCGTCAATGCCGAGGACGCGCCCGGCGAGGACTCCGCCCTCGATCAGCCTCCCACCTCCCGCAAGCGTTTCGGCAAGTCCAAGCCCAAAAGCAAGCACAAGCGCGACCTGCGCGGCGTGGTGCGCATCGAGGAGCTGGAGCAGGCGCTGGCCGACCAGGACCTCGACGACATCGACCCCGACGCGGTCGTCTCCATGTACATGCCCAAGCGCCGCATGGAGCGCATCGGCACGGCGCTGCTGCGCATGGACAAGCTGCAAAAGGCCCTCGTGGTGCTGGCGCTTGCCTTTGGCGTGTTGTTCGCCCTGTCGTTTATGCAGGAAAACATGGGTAACTTCACTATCAACCTCAACCGCTTGGAGCTGTTCCGCCGCGGCGTGGCCATTGCCGACAACGGCGACTTTAACAACGCCACCGCACGCTTGGCCGCCGATGCCGTGGATAACGGCACCAATATTGCTGCCGAGGATCTGCCCGACAACCTGGACGACATCGACGGTAGCCACAACGGCAAGAACTACGTGGCGTACACCTTCTATATCCGCAACGCCGGCAAGACCGATCTGGGCTATAGCGCCAAGCTCAAGGTGGTCAGCGCCAGCAAGGGCGTGGAGAAGGCGGCGCGCGTGAGGGTGTATCGCAATGGCGAGCCCACCACCTATGCGGCGGCTGCGGCCGATGGCAACCCCGAGCCCAACACCGAGCCGTTTGCGTCCAAGGACGTGGTGACGACCATTAGCCACAAGAACTTTCGCGTGGGCGACGTGGACAAGTACACCGTAGTCATTTGGCTAGACGGCGACGACCCGGAGTGCGTGGACAAGATCATCGGTGGCGCAGTGGAGTTTGGTTTTGACTTTGAATCGTCCGAGACCGACGATTCGAGCCTGTTCGTTAAGTTCGTGCAGGATATTGCCGATACCCTGACCGGCAGCGACCCCATTAGCGCGAGCGGCAACGAGGCGCCCGATTATTACAAGGAGCACAACGTGACTTGGAGTAACCGCCGCAACCAAAAGAACTCGCCCGCAGGAGATGGGGACAAGTAGAACGAACAAGCGCCGGGCCGGAATCGATTTTCCGGCCCGGCGCTTTTGTTATGCGGAGGCGTTGTCTGCGGAGGTAGCGCCGTTGCCGGCGGCGCCGTTCAGCAAGAACAACCGCAGCGCGAGCTTGATCGCGTAGCCCGGCTTGACCTGCGTCGCGTCTCCCATGCGTTCGTCCAGGTCATTACAGTAGGCGTAGAGGTCGCGGATGAGGTCAGCGCCCGAGAGCGTGAACATGTAGCCTGCGTCCGAAAGCGCGTTGGGCGCTGCGGGCAGCCCCGCAGCCGCACAAAAGTTCGCGAGGTCGGGGTTCATGACGGCCTTGTAGTCGATCGCGGTGTCACGGTTCTGAGCGGCCTGCTCCTGTTCGTGGGTGTACGACAACGCCGCCGCCAGCACAAAGCTGGGCGTGGGCGCGTTGACGTCGTCGGTGGTGGCGACGAGCTTGCCGGCCGCTTGCGTGACCAGCCAGGCGACTTCGCGCTGGCAGCGGACGGCTTTGCGCGTCACCGGCTTGATCGATCCGGCGGAAACGCTTCCCTTGGGTTGAGTGGCGGCAGGCATGAGCCCTCCCAACAAATAGCCCGTTTAGCAGGCAAAAATGACACGTGCCACACCAGTATAGCGAGGGGGAAGGACTAGGGCGAAGCATGGCGGAGGGTGAATGTATGCGACGGCGTGTCGCTGCGGTCGCAAGCCTTAAGAGGGGCTTACGGCTTTGCGGGAGAGAGGTCAAATAGGGTAAACGATGTTCACATAGCACCACATATAGCCCGAGGTAGACCTATGAATCTGCCTGAATGTAGGCTGCCGAAAACTCATAAGGAAATCGTAAGAATTATGGTATTCTCAATTCCATGTCTAAAGGATGGGCAAGCAACATCCAACACGAAAGCGCGGGCTCCCCTTCCGGGCTTCTCGAGGGTCATCTGGGATGAATGGGGAAAGAAAGGGGTCCGTATGGATACCAAGGCATTAAAGAAGCAGATGGGCGCCGCCATCGCCATGGTCCTCGTGGCAGCCGTAGCCCTCGGCTCCGCCACCTTCGCATGGTTTGTGACGAACAGTAAGGTCGACGCTACCACTACGAATATCGCCGCTCAATCTAATGCTGCGTATATGACAATCGCTAATGGGGAGACTGGCGCCCATAATTCTGATAAGACTAGTGCGGTAACTCAAATTACCGGTCCTATCAAGCTTTATCCTGCTACGTTTGGTGAGCAAGGTGGGGCCACCGAGGGTACGTTTATGACCGGTTACGGCACGGATCTCGATAATGGCGCTCTTGACGGCGATTTAAAGACCGTTGGAACTCCTGACCAGGCAAACGATAAGCAATTTGCCAAGAAGGAGCAATTCAACATCAGCTCCAAGGGACAGAACCTCAGCGATCTCAAGGTTGAGAGCGTTGACGGCTTGAATGATGCAGCCGATGGTCAGCTTTTGAAGACTTCCTTCCGCGTGCTTATCACTAATGCGAATAACTCTGCTTGGGTTGTTTATGGTCTTGGGAACGATGGTAAGTACGAAATCAAGCTTTCTTCTGCGGGCAATAAAGCCGCACCGGTTCTCGGCACTGTGACTGCTGGTCAGGATACTCTTGTTAATGTGTATGTGTTCTACGAGGGCTCCGATACCAACATTCATACGAAGAACCTTCAGGATAATTTGCTTGATGAGTCGCAGAGCGTGAAGATTAACTTCACCGCAACTGCTAACAATCAGAACTAAGCCCAATTTGTAGCTGTTTGCTTTTTGGGTAAAAGGGCAGGTTCCCAGCCCGGGATCCTGCCCTTTTTTAACGGAGGGAGGCGACGGATATGCACGATTCGGTAAAGAAACTCAAGATTCAGCTGATTGGAGCGGCGCTAACCGTCGTCGTCTCGGCGGTGGCGCTTTCTGCAACTACCTACGCATGGTTTGTCACGAATAGTAGAGTTCATGCGACTACCAGCACCATTTCTGCTCAAGCGAATGGCATGGTACTCCAAATCGTTGAGGGTGACACACCCGACCACGGCTCCGACACCTCTACGATTGCTTCTGCAACCGGTCACGAGATTAGCCCGTCATCGACGAACGATGCCAAAAACTGGTACGTTCCCCAAGGCTGGCAGGGCGTTAATGTGAGCACCTATCAAAAAGTCGACACATCCATTTCGGGTGAGACTCCCGGCAAGTACACCATTCAGGGCAACGATTACTATGCATTCACCGCTGCGAATTACACGTTGTATACCGTGGCGAACACGGGCGTTGCCGATGCGTATTTGGACGCGAGCAACGGCTCGCCCATTACGATCACGCAGCATGGCGGCACGCAGAAATGGTTCGATAAAATCATAGGCAGCCTGCGCGTGGGCATTGTGATCAACGGTGTGTTGCGCGTTGTCTATGCGCCAGCTGCTCCCTCGACAACCGATACGGGCAACGACGTGGCTACCGTTGCAGGTTGGTCGTGCGTCGACTCCGAATCTCTAAACAAGGTTGTTGCTCCTACGTATTTACACCTTTCTAGCACTGATTCGCTTGATCAAAACGGCGATAACTGGGGTGCCACGAAAGCGGGCGAAGCCTACATTAAGCCGAGCGGCAACGCGCAAAAGGTCGCTTCGAGCGTCGATTACAACGGCACGAACATGAAGATTGTCATCTGGATGGAAGGTACCGACTCCGACTGCCAAAACTGGTCCGAGCAGGGCAAGAACACCACTGCTCCGACCTTTGACGTAACGGTCAGCTTGGTCGGTATCGTGCCTGACGGCAAGTAATTCGAATTTTTCGATAGCTAAATAACGAGGGCCAGTTCTGGATTGAACTGGCCCTTGTTTTCTTTATGCTAAAAGCAGTTTAATTACAGCCCGTACACCTCAACCATGGCCTCGCCGATGCGATGAGGGACACCCGTGACCAGGGCATTGCCCATGCAGAAGGCTCGATGGCCATCGGTCATGCCGGTGTCGGTCCAGCCCTTCGGGAATCCCTGGAGCTGATCGAGCTCGTCGGGGACAAGGCGACGGAAACGACCGTCGGGGCACTCGATGACATGCTTGAAACGGCTGGCTCCCGTCCCGCCTTCGCCCGTGAGAATCGTGCGGCTCGGTTTATCGATGGCATCCGGGAAACTCATGGCTCCCTCGGAATACGTGTACGTAAAGCCCGTCTTCTTATTGGTGCGCTCTTCGCGCTTACTGCCCTTAAGGTAGCGCCAGTCGGGAAGCTTTTCGTCAGAGATGTAGAACTGCTCTGGAACAAGTGCCTCATCGACAAGCACATCGCCAAGCACGCGGCGCTCGCCGTGATAGTCCTCAGTGAAGTCGCACGTCAGAACATGACAGCCCTGCATGACGCCAGCGTTTTTGAACTGCGATGTCTTTTGACCAACGCCAAAGCGAGTCGAGTTCTCGTAAGGATCAGGTAGGACATCGAGCTCGGCCATTTCGTCGGGATAGATGGCGGGGAAGGCCTTTGCCATAACGCCGTTACGCATGCGATCGGCAAGATCGACCTTGCTGGCGTTCTTCTCGCAGAAGATGTAAACGCGCTTGCGGCGCTGGGGAAAGCCGTATTCCGCAGAGTTGACCACACGCCATTCGACGGTGTAATCGAGATCGGCGAGGCAGCTCAAGATGATGGCGAAGTCGCGACCGCGCTGAGATGCGGGCGACTTGAGCAAACGGTCAACATTCTCAAAGAGACCGAAGCGGGGTTTTTTCATCTCGAGAAAGTGATAGATGTCCCACCAAAGGACACCCTTCTTGCCTTCGATACCGTGCGCTTGATTGAGCGGACGTGCAACAGAGTAGTCCTGGCAGGGGAAGCCGCCGACGACCATTTGTACGTCGGGGATTTCAATCTCGCCGGCCTCAGCCTGCTCCAATACCTTATTGATATCTTCGTTGACAACGGAATCTTCGCCAAAGCGGTCCATGTAGCAACGGGCTGCGAACTGACGGGACTTGGTTCCGGGCGGCTCCCACTGGTTGGCCCAAATGGTATGGAAGGGGCCGGCGGGCTTCATGTAAAACTCGGGATGACGCGGGTCGGCATAGCCTTCGAGGCCCAGCCGAAATCCGCCGACGCCCGCAAAAAGCTCGGCAATGTTAATCTCAGACACGTTTCTCCAATCGCTGCTGTGTCCGTTTATGGTGCTCACAACAATAACCGATCGAGCGGACAAGATCAAGCCCTCAATTTCATGGAGGAAAATGCTGCTCTGAACTACCATGGGGCTAACGGCGACTTTCGGAGGTACACCATGTCAAAGAAGCACCTCGATTTCAAGCGCATGCTTGACGATACTGATTTTTCTGACCCCTCAAGCATTGAACGCTATGCTGCCAATCTTGACGGCATGACGTTTCGCGATATTCTTGAGCTTGGCATTGCGCCGGAGGGGGAGAGTGCGCCCAAGGACTTCGGGTCCAAGAAGTACAAGGGTGGCATGGGAACCCTTATCGAGGAGCGTTACTTTGGCTACAAGGCCAACAGCGATGATCGGCCGGATTTTCCCGAGGCAGGCGTCGAACTCAAGGCAACGTGCTTCGATGTGCTCAAGAACGGTCGCAAATCTGCCGGCGAGCGCCTCGTTCTGACGATGATTCCTTACGATCGCCCGGTGTCACTCGATTACGATAGTTCGCATCTTAAGACCAAGCTCAGCAATATCCTGCTTATCTACTACGGCCGCGACCGCTCGATCGACAAATACGACCAGCGCATTGAGCGTGCAGTTATGGTTCATCTGCCCGAAGAGGACATGAAAATCATTCGCGCCGACTACGAGAAGATCATTTCGTACATTCAGGATGGTCGCGCGGATGAGCTGTCGGAGGGTATGACGACCTACTTGGGCGCCTGCACAAAGGGCACAACCGAAGCGACGATGTGGGTTGACCAGTATTACGAGCATCTCAATACCGATACAGGCGAGATTGAACGCCGCCGCGCAAAGCGTCGCGCCTTTTCACTCAAGCGCTCGTATATGGACTACGTGCTTCATACCTACGTGCTCGGTGCCCCGCGTGTTGGCGAGAGCATCGTTCGGGCTGCGGACGAGTCCACGGATTTCGAAAGCTGCGTAACTGGTCTTATCGAGCGTCACTATGGCGAAACCGACCGCCAAATTGCGGAGCAGTACGGGTTGGAGTACACGGGCAATAAAGCGCAATGGACAACGCTCGTTTATCGTATGCTCGGTATTAAAAGCAATGCCGCCGAGGAGTTCGTTAAGGCCGGGATTAACGTCCGTGTTTGTCGCGTTAATAAGAGGGGGCACATCGAGCAGGCAATGTCTTTCCCTCCGTTTGAGTTTAAGCAGTTAATCAACGAGGAGTGGGAGACGTCTTCCTTCCGTGCGCGCCTTGAGACCAACCGTTTCTTCTTTGTCGTGTTCCGTGAGGACCACGAGGGGGAGTGGCGTCTTGACCGCTGCCTATTCTGGGCAATGCCGGCAAACGAAATCGAGGGTCCCGCAAAGGCCTGCTGGGATGAGATGCGAAAGGTCATTCGCGAGGGCGTTGAGCTCAATCCGTATCGGGATGCAAGCGGAAAGCTCAAGGTGACCAACAATCTGCCCGGTATGGCCGACAATCCAATTGTTCATGTTCGCCCGCATACGTCAAAAGCTGCGTACAAATTCGCCGATGGAACTGAAATCGGCGATATTACGAGGAACGCCTACGAGCTGCCCGACGGACGCTGGATGACCAAGCAATCGTTCTGGTTCAACAAGGGCTATCTGGAACATATTCTGGGGCTGTAATCCCTCGAGCCCGCAACTCAGCTACCTGCGCATACTCGATTTTCGAGGAATTCCACACTCGATTTCCGAGGATAACTGGACTCGATTTTCGAGTTTTGCCCTACAGGTAAATCCCCTCGCACAGGGTTTTGTGGAACTGGGTGTGGTGGTCGCGTGCCCAGGTGAAGAGCGCCTGGTCAAAGTTGTCCTGACTGTCGGGGATGCCGTAGACGCCGGCGACTTCCACGCGCACGAACTCCAGCGCGGGCAGCTTGTTGATGGCCGTGAGTGCAAACGGCGACGTGGGCTCCTCGAACAGGTAATGGCTGCCTTGCAGCGCGCCGCAGCCGGCGCAGGTGCTGGAGAGCGATACGGTCTTGGTGGTGCGCGACGTTACGGGCTTGTAGCCGCAGCGCTCGCGCAGGTAGTCGCGGATTTCGGCCGGCACGCAGCCCAGCGCGGGGACGATGGCCACGGCGTTGGCGCGGGCGGTGTCGATCGCGATGTGGCCCACGTCGTCCATGGCAAGCGCAGCGCTGAGCGCAGCCTTGCTGCCCGAGTCCTCGGCCACCCGATACGGAATGCCAAAGGCCGCGACCGTCGTCTGCTCGTGGCACTTCCAGCATTCGCGCTTGCCCAGCACCAGGTAGATGTAGGGTGCGCTGGGGTCGGAGCGATCCACGCCGGGCAGCCACGCGGCAAAGGGCTCGGGGTTGACGCCATCGGGCACGTACCAGATCTTTTTGATCCGGTCCCACTTGGCGCCCAGGGCTTTGGCCTCGTCTTTGTGCAAAAAGGGAACATCGAGCTCGGTGCGCATGGCGGCTCCTTTGTGCGGCTTGTGGTGCATGTGCTCCAAGGATACCCCAGCGGCGGACGTCCGATGCATGCCGACGGAATTGCTGATGTTCTTGCTGTTGGCCGCGGCTGTTTGCAAACGCGACGGTGCCGTTGGGGCATTGCTATAAGTCAGCAAATGAGCAATTTGGCCGTCCAAGCAGTCGCAAAGCAAAATGGAAGTCCCGCGCCGTCAAGCAGTTTTGCCGCTGCTGCACTACATAATCACAGTTAAACGCGGCAATTCGCTCTTGTACAGTCTTAACCGTGATCACACGTCATTAGTAGCTCAGAGGTTAGGGCGGTGACTGAATGGCTCGGTACAAAGGCGAGAATAGGGCATGGGAAGGAGCCGCTCGGCTGCTCGCAAATCCGGCGCGCGGACGTGAAGGTGTGCGAGACCCCCAAGCACGTGGCCGAGATCGGCGGGTGGAGCCTGCGCCAAGTCCAGAAGTGGTGCGCGGACGGGACGCTCCCCGCGATGATGATCGGCGGCACCTGAGCGATCAGCGGGCAGAAAATCTGCGACATGCTCGGCATTGAGGACTAGCGATGCCTATGGAAGCATTCAAGGAAAATGACACCGGTGGCCGTATACTTGGCGGCGGGGCCACCGGCGGCGAGTGGACAGGCCGGGGGCCTGTCGTGGCTGCATCTTACAGCTCGGTCACGGGGAGCGCCGCCTCGCAGCTCGATTGCGGGGTGAGCCAGCATGAACGATAAGGAGAAGGCCGACTTGGCGTTCCTCTCTATGGAGCCGCCCAAGAACTACGAGACTTGGAAGAACATCGGCATCAGCTACGAGGCCGCTGGAGGCGACCACGACACGTTCCTCAGCTGGTGCTCCCACGACCCCGAGAAGTACGACGAGGCCGTTACCCGCAAGCTCTTCGAGCATGTGGACGAGGGCGGTAGGATCACGGCGGGCACGCTCATCTGGCATGCGGCGAACGCAGGCTGAAAGAGCACGGGCGACCATACAAGCGGAGCGCTTTGCACGGCCTCCGGCGGCCATGACCTCTCCGGATTGCCGTACTTGGAGCAGGCGATCAAGCAAATCGAGGCCAAGGCGTTTTACCTGCACTTCTGCTGTTCACGGGAAGCAAACAGCCGTTCGGTGACGTTTTAAAGCTCAGGTCTCCAATCCCTCTGATTGCTGCTAATCTATAAAGTTAGCGAGTTGAATTCTTTTCGAGTTTGTGACGCTCGCATACGGTCATTCTAGGACGCCGAAGGGGTGATTGCGATGAGCGTTGATAGTTCCACGGAGGATAAGGCTCAGAGCGCCTCCATTGGTGCTGTGGATTTGTTTTGCGGGGTCGGGGGCCTGACCTACGGTTTACGCACCGCTGGCATCGATGTGGTGGCTGGGTTTGACCTCGATTCCTCTTGCCAGTACGCCTACGATGCGAACAACGGCAAGGACAAGTTCATCTGCAAGAACATCGCCGAGGTCACCGGGGAGGAAGTCAAGGAGCTCCTGAAGGACTTTGACATCAAAGTCTTGGTAGGGTGCGCTCCTTGCCAGCCCTTCTCGAAGCACCGCAAGGACAAGAAGCATCGCGAGAAGCACAAGGACTGGGGGTTGCTTGCGCAGTTTGGGAGGCTTGTACGTGAAGTGCAGCCAGATTACGTGTCCATGGAGAACGTGCCCGAGCTCGAGAAGGAGAGCATCTTCTCTGGTTTCTTGAACACGCTTAAGGAGTCCGGATACTCGGTGGAATACAGCGTCGTAAAGGCTGAGGAGTACGGTGTGCCCCAGCATCGGCGGCGATTGATTCTGCTAGCTTCTAAAAATGGGTCCATCAGCTTGATTGACCCTACGAATGATAACGCTCATGCTGTTACGGTTCGGCAGGCAATAGGTGCGCTGCCTGCCGTGAGCGCTGGCGGCTCTTGCAGGGGGGACTCTCTGCAAACGGCGTCGGCGCTATCAGAACTAAACTTGAAGCGCATTAAGGCTTCGACGCCTAATGGCACGTGGCGAGATTGGCCTGAGGACCTGAGGCTTGATTGTCATAAAAAGGCTGCTGGCCAAACGTACCCTGCGGTCTACGGGAGGATGGCTTGGGACGAGACGTCCCCAACTATAACTACGCAGTTCTATATGTACGGTACGGGCCGGTTTGGGCATCCAGAGCAAAATCGAGCCCTAACCTTGCGTGAGGGTGCCGTCTTGCAGAGCTTCCCGCAGGATTACAAGTTCATTAGGCCTGGCGAGAAGATCAGCAAGAAAGCTGTGGCACGGCATATTGGAAACGCCGTGCCACCAAAGCTCGGCGAAGCGGTTGGCAAAAGCATAATTGCCGCTTGCGTACACTAGCCCTCTTCTGATTCGGTCATACCGCGCCGATATTCACCGGCGTTGAGATAGGTCGAAACATCCTTGCGGAGCTGCATCAAAAATGAGTCAACATGATTGACTAGCTCCGCAAGCTCCGATGTTGTCACCTGATTGCTTGCTTCTGCAAACGAAATTGATCCATGAGCTAGGTCATTCCGTCGATTCTTGATGTCTTTAAGCTCGCTCTTAATCTCATCCCTCTTGCAGTTCGCTATATCATCATGAATCGATATTCCGTGGTCATCAAAGAGCTTGAGGATTTTGTCTGCATCTAGATTTCCACCGGCGATGGTGTTCCGAACGCTGAATTGAAGTACGTTATTTTTAACAGCATGATCAAGCAACCTCTTGCTTATGGACTCGGCAGTACTATTGCTGGCTTTTGGGTCGCTCAACCCGTTATACATTTGGGTATGGTGCCAAATCGATTGAAGCTTTTCGGAAACCTCAGCGTAGCCGCAACCCTCGTCCTTTACTCTGTCGTAAATCGCCTGCATGAGATTAGTGACCGAGTACTCAATGATGTTGTAGATCATAAGCTTGACGTTGGAGCGGATGACACTGGAAACGAGGGTCACATCTGGTGTCGATGAGGGCAGGCCACTGGGATTTGCCTTTTCAGCGTTTTCGTACGCTCCTCGCATTACAGCATTGTAGCGCACGCCCTCTGCACCTTGGTCAAGCGAATCGAGCAGGGTCGCGAGCGTAATCATGCTCTTGGTCTCACCAAGGCGGTCGTTGTAGACCTCTTCGTACCCCAAGTTAAAGTCATTGGAATCCATAAGGTTTACCGCTCCGCCTTCAGCTTGTTGGCAACGAAATCAATGCGAGCTTTCAACTTGGCCTTTACGTTTGCCGAGTCTGACCGCACAAGGGTCTGGAACTCTTCGCAATCAACCCAAGACATGTCTTTGCGCGAAAGGTCCTTGTCCTCCGACAACGCCACGGCAACGCCGACCGCAATAGCTTCGAAACGCGCATGAGGAGTCGTTTTTCCTGTCGGTGTCTTTTTGAAACCCCTGTCTCCCAAGCACTTCTCAACGTATTCCAACATTTCTTTGAAGCGAGCGACGAGTTCATTGCGCTTGTCAGGTGACTCGGCAAGCTCGATGTTCATGCGATTCGTGTATTCATCCAGGTAACTAGCAACGCGGTCTTTGTAACCCTCGAAATCTGGGTAGCCGTCTGCATAGGCGAAGAAACGAGTGACAAGTTCCATGTCATCGTAGTGTTTGCGCGCCGTCTCGCTTAACGGGGCAAGTTTTATAAAGAGCGGATCATTGGAGAGCTCGCTTACTAGTTTTGTAAAATCGCCGCCCATGGAGCCACGGCGAATTTCTTGCGATTTGAGCTGCTTGCCCGATGAATTGATACGACGAAAAATCTCCTGTCGGACGTCAAAGGTGGTCCCTTCCTCAAGGTAAACCACTCGAAAGCTCGCGTTATCGAATCTTCTTTGTACTTCTATGGGAAGTTCTGAATAGGTCTTTCCGTTGACAGATGTAAGGATGTTTAGATTGCACAAGGTTAAATCGCCTCTGGCAAAGTTCACCAAGGCGTTCATCCTTTGCGCTCCATCAACGATTTCCGTTCTGCCATCTTCAGCATCGGCAAAGAACATGTAGGGAATGGGCAGACCAATTAGCACAGACTCAATAAAGTAGCTGCAGTCAACGTCCGTCCAGACGAAGTTCCGTTGATAGTCAAGCGGAATGTAGAATGCATCAGCATTGAACTTATTGATGAGGTATTCCGCAACGTATTCGCGAGTGCTGAATCGCACATCCTTTTTCTTGTCGCGAATCTGTTCGGAAATCTCGATCGTCTCACTTTGTTGATCAGTCAATCGCCTTCACCTCAATCTATAGCAGGACGAAGCCAACTTAGGTCTGACTGGCTGTGGGATGTGAAGTCCTCTCCCATAACCAATGCTGCACTCTAATGATACCAGCAGATGCCTGGCATTAGAGTCGTGCCCCTCTGCCACTTTGTGACGCCCGTCTAGGCTGCTCGTATCGAGTAACTGGGCGGGCGCCTTGTTGTGCCTGCCGCGATTTGAAAGCAGGATACATGGACGGTGAGACTCATGGCGACGAGGCGGCGAAGGTCGAGCTCGCGGAAGGGCAAGAGGACGCGAGGTCGGCAGAGGTGGCGGACGCCCTTCGCTCGGAGATCGAAGCGGTGGAGGGCGCAGCAGCCGACGAGCGCGTGGAGTACTGAGCTTAGGCTCGCTGGGGCGCGGAGCGTCAAGGCCGCGCGTGCCCTTCTCGACGAACACGGGGGCGACGTGGGCGCGCTCAAGGAGGCGGAGCCCTGGCTCTTCTCGGTCCCCCCGCGCCCGCTGGGATCACGGGGCTGTCAAACGCGGGAGCCGCTGTTTGTGCCGACGACAAACTGAACATTGTGGCGCGACCAAATTGAGCACTTTGGCAAACACGCCGCGTTAACCTATCCCACCGCCTTGCCGAGCATGAGCGTCGCCTCCATACGGTGACTCGCGCCGGTGAACTCGACCAGGCGGCCGTGGTGGACGATGCGGTCGATCATCGCCGCCGCCATCTTGTCGTCCCCCAGGACCGTGCCCCACTTGCTGAACTCAATGTTTGTGGTGATGACCAGGCTGTGCCTCTCGTAGCAGTCCGACACCCCCTGGAACAGCAGCCTCGCGCTGTCGAGGTCCAGCGGCACGTAGCCGAACTCGTCCAGGATGACCAGGTCGTTTCTGGCGATGTCCCTCATCGCCGCCTCCAGCGAGTGCTCGCGCGCCGCCTTTTGGGATACATTTGGGATACAGCGCTATATACAAGAAACCGGTCTACCGCATTTCCGCAGGTAGACCGGTTGAATAATTGGTGGGCGTTAGAAGATTTGAACTTCTGACCTCTTCCGTGTCAGGGAAGCGCTCTCCCCCTGAGCTAAACGCCCGATCAAGGGTGCGCGAGTGCGCAGGGAATAATATAACGGAGCTCCCACCCAGTGGCAAGAACTATTTTAAAAAACTGGTGAATTGTGGCCCCATCGGAGTCTGCCGCAGCGCGAACAGCACGCGAAAAGTCGCGTTTGTACCCCCGATGAACTGCACGTTCGCGTAAAATAATGCCCATTATGGGCAAATGGTGTCCAGGTAGTTTGCAACACGGCATTTTGGGGAGGGGCATGTCGGACGCGCGCTCGCTGCGAAAACAGTTCAATCGCATGCTCGCCACGTTGCTGGTGGCGCTTGCTGCTGCCGGAGCCGTAACGTATGCTTGGTACATCTACAACGCCAACCGCCACATCACCGACGTCAAGATGGCCGCGGGCACGGGCGTGACCTTCCTCATCTCCAACGAGTACGACGGCGAATACAAAACCAACGCCGGCCTGAGCTTTACGGGTCTGCTCGATCCCGTCTCGACCGACAACGTGCTCAACGGCTTTCAAAAGGTAACGGGCTTTACCGGCGGAACCACCCAGGACTCGCTCTTTGCCAGCATGTTTGGCGCCGCCGAGCACTCCGACTACTACAAGACCTCCCTGTACCTGGCTACCAATTCGGCCGCGACTGACGTGTACCTGTCGGGCATCGACTTTACCGAGCAGGACACGGCAAACCCCATCTCCACCGCCCTGCGCGTGGGCCTGGTTACCTATGCGCCGGGGCAGGGCGATACCGTTACGGGCCAGTACATCTTTGAGGTCTCGGGCGAGCGCAATCCCCAGGCGCGCTACAACACGCTCGACGGCAAGGATGCCGGCGAGAACGAGCAGAATCACCTGGTGCTCGACAGCACCCGCTCCGATGGAACAACGGTTCATTTTGACCAGCTGACCAGTGCAAACTTCTGTGACTACAACGAAGACACTGGCATCGTGAGCCTCAAGAAGGCTACGACCAAGATCTGCAGCCTGCCCGCCGCTGCCAAGGGCACCAACCGCAGCACGCCCGTGCGCGTGGATGTGTACGTGTGGCTGGAAGGCTGCGACCCCGACTGTACCAACAATCTGGCCGCCACCAGCCTGCAATCGCTGGCGCTGCGCTTTGCCGGCAAGCGTTCGTAAGGGGGCTGGGTATGAGTACATCGAACATCAAAGACATCCTAAACTCGCGCCGTCGCATGGTTGCCGCGGCTGCATGGATGTTGGTGTTGGTAGCCGCCATGAGCGCGGCCACCTACGCCTGGTTTAGCAACTCGCGCTACACCAACGTGACGCCCGTGGCGCACACGGTAAGCGACGAGGGTACCGACCTGCAGATTGGTCTTTCGGCCAACGGACCCTGGGACACAACGGCAACGCTTGCCGCCGCCGACAAGACGCTCTATCCCATCTCGACGGCAGACCTTTCCCGCTTTTGGCGTGGCACGTTCCAAAACGCCGCGGGCATCACGACCGACTACGCCGACTGCACCGCACAGCTGGACGACTACGCTCTCTCGGGCACGCTGTACCTTAAGGGCAGCGATAGCGCGCTCAACGTGTACCTGTATCAGGGCCAGATGAGCGTGACGAGCGACCCGCAGCTGCTGGCCGCGCTGCGCCTGGGTCTGGTAATTACAACCCAGTCGGGCACGCAAACGCATATCTTTACCTGCGACGATCTGGGCAATACCGCGGGCGCCACCAGTAGGCGCACCACCGCGCAAGACGGCGTGGTCGTGGCAGCTGGCGCCTCGGGCTGGACCTACACCGCCGATCCCGCACGCGCCATAAGCGCCTACAGCATGGACGGCACCGGCGACACGTCCACGGCGCGCGCAGCCGCCACGCCCATCTGCACGCTGGCCGCCAACGAGGTGGCAAGCGTTCGCTACGTTGTGTACATGGAAGGCTGCGACGCCAATTGCATCGACGAGGCCCAGGCCCGCGATGTGGCGCTGCAGCTTGCCTTTGCCGCGGCCAAGGCATAAGGGGGCGAGTGGCATGCAAGATAAGAAGCAGATGCAGCTAGACGGCAGCGAGGCAGAGACGGCGCGCGTCAACACGGCGGCAACCGCCGCCTTCGAGCCCACCGAGCCCGCAACCACCACCCGCCACCACACCCGCCGCGCGTGTGCTTACATTGCACTCGTTATGGTGGCGCTCGCCGCCACCTTGGGCGCCGCGACCTACGCCTGGTTTACCAACAACATGAAGGTCAACACCAATTCGGTGAGTGTGCACAGCGACACGTCCAAGCTGGTGCTGGAGCTGGGCGACGCCGATCGCGGCAGCTGGTCGCAGCAGGGCGATGTTTCCCTGACTTCCAATGCGACTGGCGCCGTGACGCTCTATCCGGTCTCGACCTTCGATCTCAACGGCTTTGCTGCCTGCGCGCAAAACAACTCCGCCGGCGATGCCACGGTGTTTGAGCAGGCAAAAGACAACGGTTCAGCGTTCTACCACGGCTGGATCAATCTGCGCCCCACCATTACCGGAACGGGCGCCAGCAAAGTAAAGGGTAAGGTCAGCTTGTATCTGGCCGAATCGCTGGTCCCGCAGGGCGCCGATGCCGATCTGCTACGCGCGGCCCGCGTGGGCATAAAGATCTCGAGCGGCAACCAGGTGCTTGCCGCCAACATCTTTGAGCTCGATAGCTCCGATAGTGGTCACCGCGCCGAGCACCCGGCGACTGCCCCTGCAGGCCTGGCGGGCTACACCGAGGGCATGCTCCTGGGCTGGCAAAACGGTCAGCTCACCTGCGGCGCCAACGTGACGCAGGACCCGGCCACCTTTACGCTGGACACGAGCGAGACGGCCGAGCGCCCGCAAAACTCGCTCGCCACGCTGGCGCTGGGCCAGATCTATCGCCTGGACATCTATTACTACATCGAGGGAACCGACCCCGATAGCGCCGACTACCTGCATCAAGACCCGGGCACCCTGCACCTGGCGCTCTTTGCGACCCTGGACGGTGAGTAGCCATGACGCGTAAGCAACCCGCCGCCAGCTGCACGCCCGCCACCGGCAAGCCCGCCGGCGCCGCCGCGCCCGCCGAAACCGACCTGCGCCGCAAGCTCACCACCACTGTGGTGCTGGTGCTGTTTGCCCTGGTGGCAATAGCCATGGCAACCTTTGCCTGGTTTTCCATCGCCGATAGCGCCAAAACCCGCATGCTCATGATCGACGCCAACGCCGACGGTTCGCTGCGCTTTGACCTGGACGAGCATGCCACGTTCGACGAATACGTCCACAGCCTGGGCTTCGACCAGATCTCGGCGCGCATCGCCAGCGAAAAGGGCGTGGACATCGACGCGTCCAAGCTCAAGCCCGTCACCACGAGCGACTACCAGACCTTCACCTTCGAAGACGGCTCTACCGCCGACCCCGCCACCGGCGCCTACCTGGAGTTCACGCTGCACTTTATGAGCAGCACGGACTTGCGCGTTCGCCTGACCGGGCAGGACGGCGACGGCGGCGTGTCCGGCACGCGGTTTAGCTCCGACACGCAGGGCATGGCCAGCGCCATGCGCATGAGCTTTACCGCCGATGGCCACACCTGGGTCTACAACCCCAACGGAGGCGGGGGCTCGTCTGGTGCGGCCACCGTCTTTGGGCTCGACTCGGGAGCAGCGAACGCTGCCAGCGACATGTTCGACCTAATAAAAGATACGGACAAGCCGGTAACCGTTCGCATATGGCTCGAGGGAACGGACCCAAATTGCACTAATATGCTAAAGGGAGCTAACTATTCGGTTTCGATGCGCTTTGAGGGCATCGAAGAACAGTAGATATGCACGGCGGCCACCGGGCCGCGCACGACCTAGTCAGACACGGTAGTAAGGGACATCATGCAATCTGTTAAAAAAGCCGCACCCATCGCACTGAGCGTCGTCATGTGGATCATCATCCTGGTAGCGGCCCTGTACGCGTTCACCACGCTCGCCACGCGCGAGGACGGCAGCGTCTCGGACATCGCCGGCTTCACCCCGCTCGCCGTGCAGTCCGACTCCATGGCGCCCACGTTTAACAAGGGCGACCTCATCGTCATCCAAAAGTGCGACACCTCCAAGCTCGAGGTGGGCGACATCGTGACGTTCCACACCATCATCGACAACGAGTACGCGCTCAACACGCACCGCATCGCCGCGATCGACGAGGTCAACGGCATGCGCAGCTTTACCACCAAGGGCGACAACAACGACGTGGCCGATACGCACATCATCAGCGACGGAGACATCGTTGGTAAGTACCTGTTCGCGTTGCCGCAGATGGGCAAGGTCATGGACTTCCTGTCCAGCTCCATGGGCTTCCTCATCGTGATTGTCCTGCCCATGCTGCTGTTCTTTATCTACCAGGTGTATCACCTTATCGTGGTGGGCATGAACCTTAAGCGCGCTATGGCCGAGGAGGACCGCCTGGCCGCCGCGGCTGCCATCGTGGACGCCGAGGGCAAGGGTGACACCGCCACCGTTGCCGCCGATAACGCCGCCGAGCAGCTCGCCCAGGCCGAGGCCAAGCTCGAGGAAGCCCGTCGTTTAAAGGCCGAGGCCGAGGCGGCGATGAACGCGACCAAGCAGGAGGATACCGACGGTGAGTGAGTTTCTGGGATTTGCCTGGGAGCTGCTGGCAAAGGTCGTCTATAACGTCGTTGCCGTCGTGAGCTCTATCCTTAACCTGCTGGTGTTTGGCTGGGTTGAGTACTTCAACATCTTTATGACCTACTTCACCACGTTTGACCTGGTGGGCAAGATCGGTGCGGTCATTCTGTTTGCCATGCTCATCGCGGTTCCCGTGCTGATCGTGGCCATTCTGGTCCACCGCTACCGCATCAACCGCCGCCTGCATCGCGACGACACGTCCAACAAGGCGCTCTATCGCGAGATCGGCCGCCTGAACAAGCAGGTGCTCGACCTTATGGACGAGAAGAACAAGCTGCTGGCGCTCAAGGTCAATGCCATGGGCGGCACCAAGCAGATTCCGTACGTGGGTGCCTCGGCCCTGGCCGACGACCACCTGCCCACGGTGGGCAACGTGGTGGGCGCCGCTGCGGGCGCCGGTACGGCTGCTGGCGAGGGCGCTGCGGCGACGGCCGTCATGTCGGGCAACGCGTCGCTCGCGCTCGATGGCGAGGGCGTCAAGGATGCCGCGGCCGCCATGGCCAAGGCCACCGTCGAGGCCAAGACCCTTGCCGAGGAAAAAGAGATCGCCCAGGCCAACCGCTTCCCCAAGCTGTCCCTTGTGGACCTTAAGTACCGCGACTGGGAATCGCCGGCCTACGACGATGCCATCTCGCTGGAGGACTTTGTCGACAGCTTCCGCGCGTTCGCCTGCAGCCAGATGAAGCTCTACTACACGCCTGAGGTCATCCGCCGCTTTGTGGCCGGCATGGCCGCCTCCAAGCTGCTGATCCTGGAGGGCATCTCGGGTACTGGTAAGACCTCGCTGCCCTACAGCTTTAGCCGCTATCTGGATAACCCCGCGACCATCGTGTCGGTGCAGCCGAGTTTTCGCGATCGCACCGAGGTACTGGGCTACTTTAACGAGTTCTCCAAGCGCTTTAACGAGACCGAGTTCCTCCGCGCCGTGTACGAGGCGGGCCTTCGCCAGGACCCGTCCATGATCGTGCTTGACGAGATGAACCTCGCCCGCGTGGAGTACTACTTTGCCGAGATCCTGTCGGTGCTCGAGATGCCCAGCCACGACGAGTGGGTACTCGATCTGGTCCCCACCCAGTGGGCCGCCGATCCCAAGGCTCTGCACGACGGCAAGCTCACCATCCCCGACAGCCTGTGGTTCATCGGCACGGCCAACAACGACGACTCCACCTTTACCATCACGGACAAGGTGTACGACCGTGCAATCCCCATCGAGCTCAACGAGCGTGCCGACGCGTTTGAATGCGAGCCGCACGAGCGCGTGCACGTGACGGCCGACCACCTGCAGTATCTGTTCCAAAAGGCTAAGGTCGAGTACGTAATCGACGACGAGCTGCTCCAGAAGATGCACAAGCTGGACCAGTACCTGCAGACCCGCTTTAAGCTGGCCTTTGGTAACCGTATCATCAAGCAGATGTACGACTTTATCCCCGTGTACGTGGCGTGCGGCGGCACCGAGCTGGGCGGCATGGACTACATCATCGCCCGCAAGGTGCTCAAGAAGTTTGAGTCCATGAACGTGAGCTTTGTGCGCGACGAGATGAAGGGCCTGATCGAGTACATCGAGAAGACCTTTGGCGAGGGCGGCCTGCCCGATTCCGTCATGTACCTGCAGCGGATCCAGAACTTCTACTAATGGCGTAAGTGCGGGGCGGCGTGATGTCGCCCCGCCCCTTTCCGATCGATCCAATCTATGGAGTAACCCATGTCCGAGACCATTCAGGACCTCTATACCAGCTTCTCCGAGCAGATGGAGCCCATCCAGGAGGACAACCGCTACTTCCGCTATCTGTTTGAGATGGCGCAGGCCTCGGGCACCACGATCGAGCAGCAGCGCGAGGAGCTCGTCAAGGTGGTGGACGAGGAATGGATCAGCATGATCGAGGACTCGCTCGACGCCATCAACACCATTATCGAAAAGCCGCGGCGCTTTATCACCACCGAGGAAGAGGTGGTGCCGGTCTCGCTCGCCAAAAAGATCAGCGCCGACAGCGTCCGTCACCTGAGCCAGAACACGCAGTTTTTGGCGCCGAGCGACGATGGCGGCGTCCATCCCACGCGCATCCTCAACGTCAATACCGTCGAGACCTACGATCTGTACGAGAACCGCTTCATCTACCACCTGATTCAGCGCCTGCTGACGTTTGTGGACAAGCGCACCGACGTGATCTTTTGGTCGACGGGCAATGAGATCCGCAACCGCTTTAAGATGCACAGCAAGATCGACGACGCGTACGAAGAGATCGAGTATAACGTCGAGATGACGGTCAAAAACCGCCAGAGCTTTGCCGAGAACGACGCCGACAACATGGACGTCTTTATGCGCATCGACCGTGTGCGCCGTCTGGTCATGGCGCTGCGCGGCGCGTCGTTTTGCCAGATCATGAACGGGTGCAGCGCGGTCCGCAGCCCCATCCAGCGCACCAACCTCATCATGAAGGACCCCAACTACCGCAAGTGCTACCAGCTGTGGCAGTTTATGGAGCGCTACGACAAGGTGGGCTACAACATCGACGTGCAGCAGCAGTCACTGGCGTTCGATGACGAGTACATGGTGCAGATGTACACCAACCTCATTAACAACTACGCCGTCTTTAAGAGCCTGACCGACGACGAGCGCAACCTGCAGGAGCTCGAAAGCGTGCAACACGCGCCGGTGGCGCCCAAGTTTATTAAGGAGATTAAGGAGGTGCAGGTCGATAGCCCCGACCTGCCCGATGTCGAGGTCCGTCGCGTGTTTGTGGAGGAGGTCACGCAGGCCCAGCTCGATGCCGAGCAGGCGCTGGCCGAGGCCCGCGAGCAGATCGAGGAGCTGCAGGGCCAGGTGAAATCCTGGAAGGTGCAGGCGCACGCGTTGACCGACGAGCGCGACGACCTGGTCGACGAGCTGGACGAGGCCAAGACGCGCGAGCTGGCGTTGACGCAGCGCGCTCAGATGGCCGAGGCTGATGTTGAGGAGCTGCAAGGTTCGCTGGAGGATGTCGAGGCGGGCAAGAAAGCTGCCGAGGAGGCTGCTGCCGAGGTGCGCTCGATTGCGGCGGCACAGCTTGAGCAGATGCGCGTCGAGGCCGATGACGAGGTCACGGCTGCTCACGCTGATGCCGATGCAAAGGTTGCGGCCGCCGAGCAGGCGGCCTCCGAGCAGATCGCGCAGGTCAAAAGCGATGCCGCTGCGGCCCTGGCTGCCAAGACGGCTGCCGACGCTGCCGAGCTGCAGGCCGCCAAGGACGCTGCTGCGGCCGAGCTCGCCGCCGTGCGTGAGGCCTCTGCCAAGGAAGCGGCTGCACTGCATGCCAAGCTGGACGCCGCCAAGCTGCAGATCGAGGAAGTGCGGCTGGCGGCCGAGCGCGATGCCCGTGCCGCGCAGGAGGCTGCCGACGTCGCCGCGGCCGAGGCGGAGCAGGCGCTTGCCGACACCGTTGCCGCTGCCGAGGAGAAGGTTTCCGCCGCTCAGCAGGCGGCCGATGCCGCAATCGATGCCGCCCGCGCGGCCGCCGATTCTGCGGTGGAGCGGGCCGCGGTGGATGCCAGCGAGAAGGTCGCCGCTGCCGCTGCCGAGCGCGATGCCGCCGCGCGTGCCGCCGAGGAGGCTCATGCCGACGCCGACGCGCGTGCCGCCGCAGCCGAGCTCGAGGCAGGGGAGCGTATTGAGCAGGAACTCGCCGCCGCCAAGGCCGCGCACGAGCGCGAGCTCGAGGCCGCTCGCGCGGAGATGCAGCAACGCTTGGACTCGTTGGCACACGAGCTGGAGCAGTCCGAGCGCGATCGCGCCCGCGCCGAGCGCCGTGCCGAGGGCAACAGCCTGTCGCGCTATCTGCTGGCTCGCTTGCGCGGAGAGGCCGCCGAGGGCGATGTCGCCACGACCGTTGAGGGAGATGAGACCGACGTTTCGGCATCTGACGCCACTGACGTCGAGCCTTCCGCAAAGGACGCCGACAAGTGATGAAGCACGTGCTCCGCGTGATCAACGTGTTGGCGACCGTGGTGATCCTGGTCGCTTTTGTGGTGCTGCTGCGCACGGTGTTCACGCCCGCCGGCGAGATTCCCACCATCATGGGCTACGGCTTTATGCGCACGCTGACCGGCTCGATGGAGCCGGCGATTCCCGTGCATTCGTTTATCGTCGTCGATACCGACAACAGCCAGGCCTACCAGGTCGGCGACATCATCACCTTCCATTCGTCCGATGACGCGCTGGAGGGTTCGCTCAACACGCATCGCATCGTTGCCGTGGAGGATGCGGCCGACGGCACGCCGGTTTACCGCACCAAGGGCGATGCCAATCCGGTCGAGGATGCTGCGCCCGTGCCCGCCGCCGACGTGGTGGGGCGCGTGGTCTTTGTCTCGGCGGGGCTGGGCGTGGTGGTCTCGTTGCTCACCAATCCGCTGCTGTTCTTTCCGCTTATCGTGGTGCCGCTGATCGTGCTGCTGGTGCTCGAGATTCGCCATATGGTCAAGACAACGCAAGAGGTGGCACGCGCCGAGGACGAGGCCGCCTTGCGAGCCGCCGTTGAGCAGATTCGCGAAAAGCGCCGTCGCGAGCAGGAGGGCCGGGACAGCGACAAGGACCGGGACGATGGCGAGCATGCTGAGGGAAGTGCGGAAGCCGCCTCCGGCGCCCTAGACGATTCCAACCACTCGGCATAGCTTATCCGCGCCTTTCGTCCCTACAGTTTGGACGCTCGTATATGTTCTGAATCGTCCGCATTTCCATATCAATATTCGTGCTACAGTTTGAGCGCTTTGTTGCCAATTGATTTCGGGGGAGTGGAATGGAGCAGGAGCGCACGGCGCAGCACGCACGCGAAAAGGCTTCGGTACCGATGACGGCGGCGGCCGATTTTGTCGTGCCCGAGGGAACTGACGAGCTGAGCCGCAGCACCCGCCGCGCATGGCGCGACCGCCTCAACGACGCCCAGGCGCGCAAGATGGCCCTGGGTACGCTCGCCGCGTTTGTCGGCGGTACGTTTTGGGGTTTTTCCGGCACCAGCGCCAGCTACCTCTTTGACGTGTGCCATATCGAGACGTTTTGGCTGATGAGCGTGCGCCAAGTTATCGCTGGCCTGCTCTTTATGTTCGTTGTGCTCAGAAAAGACCGCGACCGCTTGATCGAGCTGTGGACTACCCCCGCCGATCGCAAGCAGCTCATTCTGTTTACGATTTTTGGTCTGCTGTTCAACCAGCTTTGCTATCTGTCAGCCGTGCGCCTGACCAACGCGGGCACCGCGACCGTCTTCCAGTGCCTGCAGCTGGTGGTCGTCATGGGGTATGCCTGCGTCACCGCGCATCGACTGCCGCGCACGCGCGAGGCGCTTGGCATTTTGCTCGCTTTGGGCGGAACGTTTTTGATCGCCACGGGCGGCGACCCCAGTACGCTCAGCATCTCGCCGATGGGTCTGCTTGCGGGCCTTTTGTGCGCCGTGGGCGGTGCCTGCATAGCAATCATCCCTGCCGGAATCCTCAACAAATACGGAAGCCCGGTCGTCACGGGCTCGGCCATGCTTTCGGCGGGAATCGTGATGAGTATCTTTACCCAGCCGTGGGCGCATATGCCGGCGCTCGGGCCCTCGGGTGTCGGTGCACTCGCGATATTTATTGTGGTGGGGTCGTTCTTCGCCTATATGTTCTACATGCAGGGCGTTAAGGAGATTGGCTCGGTGCGCGCGAGCCTCCTTGGAACCATGGAGCCGGTTTCGGCCACCATCACCAGCGCCCTTATGCTGGGAACGGTGTTTTTGCCCACCGACCTGGCGGGCTTTGCCATGATTATCGCGATGGTGTTCCTCACGGTGTAGCTGGCGCCAAGACGGAAAAGGTGCTGTGCCACATTTTCGCCAATTGATGTCCGTGTCTGGAGTTTAGCTGTCGATGCTCAAAATGCCATAAACTAGTAACGTTATGGACTTTTTCATTGCGACTCAATTGCGAGGATTTCTTTATGGCTGGTAATCACTTTAAGGGCAGCGATAGCGGCCGTCCTGCAGTTCCGCCGCGTCCGAACGGGGCTGGTAAGGCCGGCACGCCGGGCGGCGCTGGGCAGGGCGGTTCCGGTAAGCGCGTGTCCCCGGGCGAGACGGCGATGTTTACCGCTCTGTACGAGCAGTCTCAAAAGGCAAAAAAGACCGGCCGTGCAAGAGGGAATGTCTTTGCGGGCGGTGCGACCTCCACGTCGCAGCCGAGCGGGGCTCCTTCGGTACCTGCGAACAACGCAAGTGCCGCCAACGCCGCGAATGCCGCCGGCAACGTTAATGCCGGCAAGGCAGCCAACAATACCCCCTCTGCCGGTGGCGCGGGGCTTACGGGTAACCTTGGCACGATTTACACCGGCGCCTCCGAGACCGGCACGTTCGCCCGCCTGGATGATAGCGGTGCCCAGTTTGCGGGCTCGGGTTCCAAGGAAGATTATTACGATTTTGGCTTGAACTACGGTAGCGACGCTTCGTCGAGTTCGACCTCTGACGGTCTGGTCCGTCATCGCCATCGCAAGGGCGAGCGCAAAAAGCGTCACACTGGCGCCATTATTGCCGCTGTAGTCGCGGTGCTTCTCGTTGTGCTTGGCGCAAGCGGCTTTATGCTGCTTAACTCGGCAAAGACCGTAAAGAGCGAAGCGAAGGAGGCTGTCGAGATCGTCGGTGGCCTTAAGGACAAGGTCACGTCGGGCGATTTTTCGACGCTGCCTGACGACGCGAAGAAGATCGATGAGCTCTGCGACAGCATGAAGGCGGAGACCTCGAGCCCGCTGTGGACGGCGGCTTCGTTTATCCCGGTGTATGGCAGCGACATCAATGCGGCCCGCACCATGATCGACGCCCTGTCCGATGTCTCGAGCAATGCGCTGGTTCCCATGGCCGATAACCTTTCGCAGGCCACGCCCGGCAAGCTGTTTCAGGACGGCATGATTAACGTGTCCGCGCTGCAGGCGGTCGCCGATTCGCTTTCCAGCAGCTCGAAGGTGTTCAAGAGCGCCAACGAGAAGATCCAGGGCATTGGCGATACTCATATTTCCCAGGTGACCGAGCTGGTCGATAAGGCCAAGGACGGCTTTGCCACCCTCAACGGCGCGGTTGACGCGGCGGAGAAGGTCGCCCCCGTCCTTCCCCAGATGCTCGGCGCCAACGGCCAGACGCGTAACTACCTTGTGTACGCCATGAACAACGTCGAAATTCGTGCCTGCGGCGGCTTTGGCGGTTCGCAAGGTTTGATTTCGGTCACCGACGGCCAGATGTCGATTGGCGAGTTTGTTCCCCGCATTGGGCTCAGTGAGGATGAGGCAGTCGAGAGTGTCGACGAAGAGGATGAGGCGCTGTTCGGCAACCACAGTAACCTGTACAACTCGGGCAATACCTATTCGCCTGATTGGCCCCGCAACTCGCAGCGTGTCGCCGCGCTGTGGAAGTCCCAATATGGGCAGGACGTTGATGGCGTCGTCGGCATCGACCCGGTGTTCCTGCAGTATCTGCTGGGCCTGGTCGGTAACGTGTCGCTGCCCGACGGAACGGTTGTCGACGGCACCAACGCCGCAAAGGTCCTCATGCACGATGTGTACTGGAACTATCCGGTCGAGGAATCGGATGGCATCTTTGCGGCTGTTGCCAGCGCCGCCTTCGACAAGATTCTCGGTGGCATCGGTGACGTCGACGTTACAAAGCTTGTCGGTGCATTCGAGCGCGGTGCCGAAGAGGGCCGTCTGATTGCTTGGATGAGAAACGATGATGAGCAGAATGCCATCAAAGAGACGGGCATTGACGCTTCTCTGCCCGATCCGGATGATCCGAGTGCCGAGCCCGTTGCCGGCGTTTACTTTAACAACCTGAGCTTCTCCAAGCTCGACTGGTACCTGAACGCCGATACGCAGATTGGCCAGGGCGTCAAGAACGGCGACGGCACGTGCTCGTATCGCATCACCGTTACCCTGACGAACATCATGACGCAGGAGGAGGCAGGCAAACTGCCCGACTACGTCGCGGCGAGCGCGCCCGATGCCGCGCGCGACGACGAGCGTCTGAATGTCTCGTTGTTTGCCCCGACGGGCGGCAACATTACTGATCTGACCGTCGAGGGCACCCAGTTTGGTCTTGGCGCCGCTACGTGGCATGGAATCCCCTTCTATTCGGGCACCGTTGACCTGCATGCTGGCGAGACGACGACGATCACATATACGCTGACCACGTCAGCCGAGGCGGGGGACAAGCCGCTTACGCTGCGTCAGACTCCTACATGCCAGGCGGCTCGCGACAGCGCGTCGGCGTAGGGTTTTTCTGGTAGCGCAGATAATCGAGTACCATTTTGGGGCGGACAGGCAATCTGTTCGCCCCTATTTTGTAAGGAGAGCGCATGAAGTACTTTGGCACCGACGGCTTTCGCGGTGAGGCTAACGTTGGGCTGACGGTAGAGCACGCTTATAAGATTGGCCGTTTTGTGGGCTGGTATTACGGCGCCAACCGCGAGCGCAAGGCGCGTGTCATCGTGGGTAAGGACACGCGTCGCTCGAGTTATATGTTCGAGGCGGCGCTGGTGAGTGGCCTGGTCGCGAGCGGTGCGGACGCCTATATGCTGCACGTGATCCCCACGCCGGGCGTAGCGCATCAGACCGTGGAAGGCTGCTTCGATTGCGGCATCATGATCAGCGCGAGCCACAACCCGTTTTGCGATAACGGCATTAAGCTCGTCAATAGCGACGGTTTTAAGATGGACGAGGACGTACTGGAGCTCATCGAGGAGTACGTCGATGGCAAGAGCGAGGTGCCGCTGGCCACGGGCAACCACATCGGCGCCACGGTGGACTATATGCAGGGCCGCAACCGCTACATCGCTTCGCTCATCGCCAGCGCGAACTTTTCGTTGCAGGGCGTCAAGATCGGTATCGACTGCGCCAACGGCTCGGCTTCCTCGGTGGCCAAGCCGGTGTTTGACGCGCTCGGTGCCGACGTGCGCGCGATCAACGCCGCGCCCGATGGCTTTAACATCAACGTCGACTGCGGCTCCACGCATATGGAGCGCCTGCGGCGCCACGTGGTGGAGCAGGGCCTGGACGTGGGCTTTGCCTATGACGGCGATGCCGATCGCTGCTTGGCCGTTGACGAGCGCGGTCGCGTGGTAGACGGCGACCAGATCCTGTACGTGTGTGGCGTGTATCTGAACAAGCACGGTCGCCTTTCGGGCGGTACCGTGGTGCCGACGATCGCCAGCAACTTTGGTCTGGTCAAGTCGCTGGAGCTTGCCGGACTGAGCGCCGTGACCAGCGGCGTGGGCGACCGTCACGTGTATGCCAAGATGCGCGAGGGCGGCTACAGCCTGGGCGGCGAGCAGACGGGCCATACGATCTTTGGCGATATCGAGCGCACGGGCGACGGCATTATGACCTCGCTGCGCGTGATGGAAGTGATTCGTGCCGAGCGCGAGACGCTCTCGCAGCTCACGGCTCCGTGCAAGCTGCTGCCGCAGGCGCAGGTTGCCGTGCGCGTAGCGGATAAGGACGCCGCGCTCGAGAACATGGGCGTGCAGAACGCCATCGCCGAGGCCGAGACTGCGCTGGCAGGCGAGGGCCGCGTGCTCGTGCGCAAGAGCGGAACCGAGTCGGTTATCCGCGTGCTGGCCGAGGCGCCCGACCAAGCATCCGCCGATGCCGCCATGAAGCGCATCGCAAGTGCTTTGGAAGCTCTTTAGTTACGCTGTTTTACCAAACCGCGTAACTGCTCGACGCTGCAAACGGCCCCAAGCGGCAATCTGACATTCAATTTCACCCGGCACTTGGGGACGTTCCTATTGTGCCGGCATGAAAGGAACGTCCCCAAGTACCGGGTCTCTGGCTTAGATGAAAAAGGGGCGCCGCGGAACCAACCCGCGGCGCCCCCTTTGCGTTGGCGTGTCGCCTAAGCTTTACAGCTGATACAGCGTGGTGAACTTGTCCTGCAGGTAGCTGCAGTAGTAGCGGGCGTCAAAGGCCATGCCGCAGGCGCCCTTGATGAGTTCCGGCGCGTCTTTGGCGCGGCCCCACTGCCAAATGTGCTCGCCCAGCCAGGCGCGGACGGGTGTCAGATCGCCGCTCGCACAGGCGCCGTTGAGGTCGACACCGTCGCGGCACATGGCCGGCACAAACATGGCGTCGTAGGCGCTGCCCAGCGCATAGGTGGGGAAGTAGCCAAACGAACCGCCGCTCCAATGCGTATCCTGCAGGCAGCCGTGCGTGTCGTCGGGAACTGGAATGCCCAGGTACTCGTCCATAAAGCGATTCCAAAGCACGGGGATGTCCTTGGCCGTGGCTTCGCCGGCAAACAGCATACGCTCAATCTGGTAACGCACCATAATATGCAGCGGATAGGTGAGCTCGTCGGCCTCGGTGCGGATCAACGACGGCTGCGCGATGTTCACGGCGCGGTAGAGCGTGTCTTCGTCGACGTCGCCGTAGACCTCGGGCGCGTGACGACGCAGCACCTCGAGCAGCGGTCCCATAAAGGCGCGGCTGCGACCAACGGTGTTCTCAAAGAAGCGGCTCTGGCTCTCGTGGATGCCCATGGAGGTGCCGCCCTCCAAGCACGTGCGCGCATAGGCGGGATTGACGCCCAGCTCGTACATGGTGTGCCCGGCCTCGTGGATGATGCTGTAGACGTTGGAGATGCAGTCGTCCTCGTAGATGTGCGTCGCGATGCGCGCATCACCCACGGCAAAGCCCTCGCTAAACGGATGCTCGGTAAAGGCAAGCGTGGTGTCGTCCAGGTCCAGGCCGACAAGCTTCATAAGGTCGAAGCTCATGGCGCGCTGGGCAGCCTCGGGCACGTGGGCGTGCAAAAAGTCGGCAGCCGGCTGCTGGCCGCGCTCGCCGATGGCGTGCACGAGCGGCACGACCGTGGCCTTGACCTCATCGCAAAACGCATCGAAGCTCTTGGCGGAAAGGCCGCGCTCGTACTGGTCGAGCCAAACGTCGTATGGATCGCGCTTGGGGTCCATGAGCTCGGCCTGATGCTTAAGTTGGGCGACGATTCTATCCACATAGGTCTCAAAGCTCGCCCAGTCGTTGGCTGCCTTGGCCTTGTGCCACACGGCGTCCGCCTCGCAGGTGAGCCTGGTCCAGGCCTCGGCTTCTTCGGTGGGGATGGCACTGGCCTCACGTTGATCGCGGCCGAGCACACGGATCTCGTCGAGCAGCTGAGGGTCGTCGATTTTGCCGCCGGCGACGGTCTCGCGCGCCAGCGAGCGCACGAGCTCGACAGACTTTTTGCTGGTCAGGAGCTTGTGATGCTCGCCGGCAAGGGTGCCCATGGCGTCGGCGCGGGCCGCGGCGCCGTTGGCGGGGGCAATCGTCGCGCCATCGAACTCGGCAATCTTGAGCAGATACTCGCGGGTCCACAGCTTGCCCTCCAGCTTGCGGAACTTCTTGACGGCCTTATCGATCTTCATGCCCTTGGACGCCTTGCCCACGGCGGCCTCGGCCTTCTTATCGTGCTTCTTTCCCATGCTATATCCTTAATCTCGCAGGTCGCCCGTCGCATGCGGCGGCGCGGCCAGTTTGCACAGCTACTTGCCTTGTACCCAGCGCGAACAAAACGGAACGCGGCGATGTGCACGCAGGATGTGGTATCCTATAGCCCAATGCGTTGACGGAGAGGGTTTTGCCCGCCGCGTCGCCGGCAAGAGAGGGAAGGTCATGGGCTGCAAGCCTTCCTGCGGTGGCAAGGGCCAAGCGTTCACTCCCGAGCAGCAACCTCAACGGGCGCGCGGCCACGCGGCGGCAAAGCCCCAGTAGGGAAGCCGTGAGCCTCGCGAAAAGGGGCAAAGAGTGGGCGCGGCGGGCCAGACATCCGCCGGGTCAAACAAGGTGGTACCGCGGAATTCAACCGTCCTTGGGCAATGCACATGCCCGAGGACGGTTTTTTGTTACCGAACCGGGCCGCACATTCGTAAGCATCGGGCGGTGCCAGCCGCCCCGGCAAGCGGATGCGCGAGAGACGAAAGGGAAGACATGAGTCTGATTGATGATCTGGTCAAACTCGAGGAAGAGGCCAAGGAGCTCGTCACTAGCGCCGACGACGCCGCAAAGCTCGAGGCCGCGCGCGTTGAGCTGCTCGGCCGCAAGGGCCGCATCACCGGCCTGATGCGCATGATGGGCAAGCTCGCCCCCGAGGATCGTCCCGTCATGGGCAAGCGCGCCAACGAGATGCGCCAGCTGATCGAGGGCATGCTTGACGAGCGCACCACCGAGATGAAGGCCGCCGCTCTCAAGCATGCACTCGAGCACGAGGCCGTCGACATCACGCTGCCGGGCATCCGTCCGCAAATCGGTCACCAGCACCTGATCAAGCAGATCATCGAGGAGGCCGAGGACATCTTCTGCGGCATCGGCTACACCGTCGAGTCCGGCCCCATGGTCGACACCTCCTACTACAACTTCACTGCGCTCAACGCCCCCATGGATCACCCGAGCCGCTCGGCCCGCGATACCTTCTACGTGGTCGACAACAACCCCGGCAGCGTCGCGCACCCCGAGGCTCACGCCCACGGCGAGTCCGACGTGCTGCTGCGCACCCAGACCTCGGGCGTGCAGATCCACACCATGGAGTCGCAAAAGCCGCCCATCTACATGATCTGCCCGGGCACCGTCTACCGTCCCGACACGGCCGACGCCTGCCACCTGCCGCAGTTCAACCAGATCGAGGGCCTGGTCGTCGACGAGGGCATTACCTTTGGCGATCTGAAGGGCACGCTCGACTACTTTGTTAA
This sequence comes from Collinsella sp. AM23-17, assembly GCF_003470945.1. Taxonomy (NCBI): domain Bacteria; kingdom Bacillati; phylum Actinomycetota; class Coriobacteriia; order Coriobacteriales; family Coriobacteriaceae; genus Collinsella; species Collinsella sp. AM23-17. The sequence continues at coordinate 92,726 of NZ_QRHU01000004.1, forward strand.
GTGCATGTTTGGCGAGGACCGCAAGACGCGTTACCGCCCGCATTTCTTCCCCTTCACCGAGCCCAGCTGCGAGGTGGACGTGAGCTGCCACGTCTGCGGCGGCAAGGGTTGCAACTTCTGCAAGCACAGCGGCTGGATCGAGATCCTGGGCTGCGGCATGGTTGACCCCAACGTCCTGATCAACTGTGGCATCGACCCCGAGAAGTATACCGGCTTCGCCTTTGGCATTGGCGCCGAACGCGTCGCGGCCCTGCGCTACGACCTGCCCGACCTCAGAACGCTCATGACGGGCGATATGCGCTTCTTAAATCAGTTCTAGGCCCGGCGGCTTTCCCAAGCACCGCACCTTGCCTTTCAATCGTCGGTTGCGTACCTAAGTACGCGGCCCTCCTCTTTCAAGGCAATCTGCGGCACTTGGAAAACCCGTCTCCGTTGCAGTTTTTGGCTCAAAGCCGCATTTATGAAAGGAGACCAGTTAGATGCGCGTTTCTTACGACTGGCTCAAGACCATGATCGATATTCCGGAGGATCCCAAGACCCTTTCGGACGAATATATCCGTACCGGCACCGAGGTCGAGGCGATTGACACCGTGGGAGAATCCTTCGACCACGTGGTGACCGCCAAGGTGCTCACCAAGACCCCGCACCCCGATAGCGACCACATGTATGTGTGCTCGGTCGACGTGGGCGACAAGAACCTCGACGCCGATGGCAACCCCGCTCCGCTGCAGATCGTCTGCGGCGCGCAGAACTTCGAGGCCGGCGACCACATCGTCACGGCCATGATCGGCGCTGTCCTGCCCGGCGACGTCAAGATCAAGAAGAGCAAGCTTCGCGGCGTCGTGTCCATGGGCATGAACTGCTCTGCGCGCGAGCTCGGACTGGGTGGCGACCACTCCGGCATCATGATTCTGCCCGAGGACACGCCCTGCGGTATGCCGTTTGCCGAGTACGTGGGCTCGAGTGATACTGTGCTTGACTGCGAGATCACGCCCAACCGTCCCGATTGCCTGTCCATGATCGGCATGGCCCGCGAGACCGGCGCCATCTTCGATCGCGATTTCCACGTTGATCTGCCCGCCATCAAGGCCGAGACCGGCCGCGCGACCGACGACGAGCTTTCGGTCGAGATTGCCGACGAGGGCCTGTGCGACCGCTACGTTGCCCGCATCGTGCGCAACGTCAAGGTCGGCCCGTCGCCCGACTGGATGGTCAAGCGCCTCAACGCCCTGGGCGTGCGCCCGCACAACAACATCGTCGACATCACCAACTACGTGATGATGCTCACCGGCCAGCCGCTGCACGCCTTTGACCTCGACACCTTTGCCGAGCGCGATGGCCACCGTCGCGTGGTGGTTCGCGCCGCCCAGCAGGACGAGAAGTTCACGACGCTCGATGGCGAGGAGCGTGTGCTCGACGCCGGCATGGGCCTCATCACCGACGGCGAGCGTCCCGTGGCGCTGGCCGGTGTCATGGGCGGCATGGATTCCGAGATCGAGGACGATACCGTCGACGTGATGGTCGAGAGCGCTTGCTTCAACGCCGGTCGCACCTCGCACACCAGCCGTGACCTGTCGCTGATCTCCGACGCCTCCATCCGCTTTGAGCGCCAGGTCGACGAGACCGGCTGCGTGGACGTCGCCAATGTGACGTGCGCGCTTATCGAGGAGATCGCCGGCGGCGAGGTCGCCCCCGGCTATGTGGACGTGTTCCCCGCGCCCAAGACCATCGACAGCATTAGGCTGCGCCTGGCCCGCGTGCATGCCATCTGCGGTGCCGACATCGAGCCCGACTTTATCGAGCGTTCGCTCACCCGTCTGGGCTGCACCGTCGAGCGCGACGGCGAGGACTTCATGGTCACGCCGCCGAGCTTCCGTCCCGACCTGCCGCGTGAGATCGACCTGATCGAGGAGGTCCTGCGCCTGTGGGGCATGGGCCGCGTGACGGCGACCATCCCGGCTGCCAAGAACCACATCGGCGGCCTGACCCGCGAGCAGAAGCTCACCCGCAAGGTCGGCGAGATCCTGCGCGCCTGTGGCCTCAACGAGACCACGACCTTTGGCTTTGCCGCCCCGGGCGACCTGGAGAAGATCGGTATGTCCACCGAGGGCCGCGGCTGCCCCGTGGTTCTCATGAACCCGCTGGTGGCCGAGCAGACCGAGATGCGCCGCTCGCTGCTGCCGGGTCTGCTGCAGTCTGTGGCCTACAACGAGGCCCACGGCACGCCTAACGTGCATCTGTACGAGGTCGGCAGCCTGTTCCACGGTCGCGAGAACGCCAGCCTGCCCAAGGAGACCAAGTCCGTGGCGGGTGTGCTCTCGGGCCAGTGGAGCGAGCAGTCCTGGAACATGAAGTACCGCAAGCTGCGCTTCTTCTTTGGCAAGGGCATTGTCGAGGAGCTGCTCGCCCAGCTGCGCATCGAGAAGGTTCGCTTCCGTCCCGTCGAGGGCGAGGGCTACGCTTTCTTGCAGCCGGGTCGTGCGGCCGAGGTTCTGTCCGGCGGAACCGTGCTGGGCTGGGTCGGCGAGATTCACCCCGAGGCGCGCGAGGCGATGGGCATCGATGAGGTCGTCGTTGCCTTTGAGCTCGATTTGGACAAGCTGATCAAGGGCGCCCGCAACCAGGAGAACTATCGCGAGTTCTCGCAGTACCCGGCTGTTGAGCATGACCTTGCCATTGTGGTCGACAACACTGTGACCTGCGAGGATCTTGAGCGTCGCATTACCAGTGCCGGCGGCAAGCTGCTCGAGGGCGTGCGCCTGTTCGACGTCTACCGCGATCCGGTCCGCATCGGTGCGGGCAAGAAGTCCATGGCCTTTGCGCTTACGTATCGCTCCGACGACCACACGCTTACCAGCGAAGAGGTCGAGAAGGCGCACCAGAAGATCGTCACCAAGGTGTGCAAGGGCGTAAACGGCGAGGTCCGCTCGTAATCTTTGCTGTTCGGAACCCGCCCCCTGCGGGGTTTTCACGGCAACGTCCTCGCCGCTTCGCGGCTGCGGGATGTTGCCTTAGAAAACCCCTCTCGGGGGCGGGTTCCTGCGCTAACCTTGTTGCGAGCGGACCGCACCTTCTTCCGGGTGACCGGATAGTTGGGAGTGCAAGGGCCCTTTATTGGGCGGTGCGTGGGCCTGGGTTAATAACGTACGTATTGCAAGGGCGTGCTGCGTTGTGGGCGGGGCGCCTTTTTGTTAGTATGCAGAGTCGGTGTTACGGATTGTTAGAAACGTAACACGCAACGTTCTGATTGAGAGGGCTCATGCATATTCCCGATAATTATCTGTCCCCGCAGACCGATGCCGTTATGGCGGTGGCGATGGTGCCCGTATGGGTTCACTGCATCAAAAAGGTGCGCGCCACGTTCGATCGCGAGCATATGGCGTTCCTGGGCATCTGCGCTGCGTTCTCCTTTTTGCTCATGATGTTCAACGTGCCGCTGCCCGGCGGCACCACTGGTCACGCCGTCGGCGGCGCACTCATCGCGCTGCTGCTGGGCCCCGAGGCCGCGGCTATCGCTGTCTCGGTCGCTCTGGCGCTGCAGGCGCTGCTGTTTGGCGACGGCGGCGTTCTGTCGTTTGGCGCCAACTGCTTTAACATGGCCTTTGTGCTGCCGTTTGTCGCTGCTATCGTGTTCCGTGCGCTCAACAGCCGTCTGCACGACAAGAGCTGGGGCACCTCGGTTTCTGCCATCGTGAGCGGTTGGGTCGGCCTGTGCCTGGCGGCCCTGTGCGCGGCAATCGAGTTTGGTATTCAGCCGATGCTCTTCACCAACGCTTCGGGCGCCCCTCTGTACTGCCCCTTCCCGCTGTCCGTGGCTATTCCGGCCATGTTGATCCCGCATATGCTGGTTGCCGGCGTGATCGAGGGCGTGGCGACGTCCGCCATCTACGGCTTCATTAAGAAGACGGCGCCGAGCATTATCGTCGGCCCCGAAGCCGCCGATGGCCAGCTTGCCGCCGATGGTACCGCCAAGAAGACTTCCCTGATTCCCACGCTCATTCTGGTCGCCGTGCTTGTCGTGGCTACGCCGCTCGGCTTGCTCGCCACCGGTGACGCCTGGGGTGAGTGGGACGCCGAGGGCGCCGCGACCGCCGTTCAGGAGGCTGGCGACGACAGCCTGCAGGCTTCGGTCGGCCTCGATACCCCGACCTTTGCCGACGCCCTGCCCACGGGCGATTATCTGCAGGCCTATTCCGAGGAGCAGGGCCTTGGCTTTGCCGGCCAGGCTGCGATGTATATTCTTTCGGGCGTGATTGGCGTGGCGGTGCTCACCATCACATTCCGCCTGGTCTCGCTGACGGTCAAGGAAAGCGGTGCTCATGGCAATAGCCGAGCTGCCTAGTTGGCTTGCGGCCGAGGAGCGTTACGAGCCCGCGGGGGCTCGGCATCGTGTGATGCAAAAGAATGTCCTGCACCTGGCGAGCCTGCTTGAGCGGGTTCGCCTGGGTGGAGGCGCGCACGAGGGCGGGTCGATGGTCGACCGCGCCCTTTCTTGCGTTTCGGCTCCGGTGCGCCTGGTGGGGATGTTCGTTTGCGTCCTGTGCGTGTGTCTGACGCAGAGCCCGCTGTACCTCATGTTGATGGCGGCCATCGCGCTGGTGCTCGTTGCCGTGCGCCCCGTACGCGGGCTGCGTGCGACCTTTGTACCGGCGCTCGGCGCCACGGGGCTTGCGGTGGTTCTGGCACTGCCTGCCCTGCTGCTAGGCGCGTCTGCCACGGGCGCCATGCTCAAGATTGCACTCAAGACGTTCATTAACGTGTCGCTGGTGCTGGGCGTTTCGTGGACGCTCACCTGGAGTCGCATGTCGGCGGCGCTTAAGATGCTGCGCCTGCCCGACGAGGTCATCTTTACCTTTGATATGGCACTCAAGCATATCGAGGTGCTGGGACGCACGGCGCACGATCTGTGCGAATCGGTCATGCTGCGCAGCGTTGGCCGTGCGCCTGAGGGATTTTCGCGTACCGATTCGATCGCGGGTATCATGGGCATGACCTTTATCAAGGCGATGGAGTGCAGCCACGCGATGGACGAGGCTATGCTCTGCCGCGGCTTTGCCGGTGCGTACCCGGCGCCCGGGCGGAGCGGCTTTGGCTGGCGCGATGCGGTTTATGCGGCCGTCGTGGTGCTGCTCGCCGTGTTGTGCGTGGTGCTGTAGCGCGGGCGGCCGAGCCGTCGATGTGGATAGGGAAGGGCGACGTTTTGGCAAACGATACGAATGGCGTGATGGGCGCGAGCGGTGCTACTGGCGCCAAGAGCGTGCCGCTCATCGAGTTTCGCGACGTGGTGTTCTCCTATGCGGGGCATACGGTTGTCGATGGTGTGTCGCTGCAGGTCGATCGTGGTGAACTCGTTGCCCTGCTTGGTCCTAACGGTTGTGGCAAGACGACGATCATGCGCCTTATTAACGGCCTTGAGCTTACGGACGCGGGTGCGTACCTGTTCGATGGGCGCGTGGTCGATGCGGCATATCTCAAGGATTCCGCAGCCGCTCAGCGTTTTCATCAGCGCGTGGGCTTTGTGTTCCAGAATGCCGACGCCCAGCTGTTCTGTGCCACGGTGGGCGAGGAAGTTGCTTTTGGTCCCGCGCAGATGGGGCTGCCGACAGACGAGCTCGAGCGCCGCGTCCGCGATGCCATGGAGCTGTTCCAGGTTGCCGATCTGGTCGATGCCTCGCCCTATCAGCTTTCGGGCGGGCAAAAGAAGCGCGTTGCGCTGGCGGCAGTCGTATCGATGAACCCCGATATCCTAGTGCTCGATGAGCCCACCAACGGGCTCGATGAGGACTCGTGCGACATCGTAGTCAACTTTTTGCTGGCCTACGTTGCTGCCGGTAAGACGGTTTTGATGAGTACGCACCATCAAGATTTGGTGCGCCGCCTGGAGGCCCGTGCCATCTATATCGATCGATATCACCATGTGGTCGAGGCGCCCGTGCCGTCGTATGGAACCGAAAGCGGTGCTGCGGACTAGTTGCTGCGTAGAGGATGCGTAGCCGCCCGCGCGGCTTTGCCGTGATGGTATAGTTATCCAGGTTTTTTATGGGGGTGGCTATGCCAAGCTGGAACATTCATATCGCTCAGACGGAGCGTTTGCTGGAGCGCACCAGTGCGCTTGCCGATAGCGTGCGCGACCGCAATGCCTTTTTGTTTGGCTGCGTGGTTCCGGATATCTTCGTGGGCTATATGGTCCCTGGCATCGCCGATCCCATCCCGTACCGCATTACGCACTTTGCCAAGCCTGAGCCTATCCCCAAACCACGCGAGCACGAGTTCTGGGATACCTATGTGACGCCGCTGCTTAAAAGTTCGCCCACCGGTGCGCCAGCCGCGGCGACCTCGATTATCGAGGAGCGCGAGCGACTGAACCGCGTGCACTATCCCCAGCGCTACAAGGATGCCGAGCCGGTTGCCGGTCCCGGCGCCTGTGAGTTCTCGCTTGCGTCCGAAGATGTGGCGCAGTCGCTGCTCGATTTAACGCTGGGCGTCTGGTCGCATCTGGTGGCCGATACCGTATGGAATACGCGCGTGAATCAGTACCTGGAGGCGCACGGCGGCAAGCCGTGCGAGGAATTCCGCATTAAAAAGCAGGGCGATTTTGACTGGTTTGGTAAGACGCTCGGCATTGTTTCCATCCCGCGTGCGACCGATCGTCTGTATACCGCTGCGGCACGTTTTGGGCAGTATCCCATCCATAAGGAGTATGTGCTCAAGACCATTGGCGTTATGCACGAGATTGTACGCGAAAACCCCGGCGAGCCCAATCATCCGCCGTATCGCCTGCTAACCGAGGAGTTTTTCGATGCAACGTTTACCGAGGTCATCGAGCTAACCGAGGCGGGATTTGCCGCCCGCGTCGCATCACCCGGTGTTCCTGCTCTGCCCCTGATCGCTAGCTGCTAGCTGGCCGGCCCGGCAGTGAACAGCTCATCCCAATCGACCAACAGCTCCCGTCGCAGGGCGTAAACACGGCAAACGAGCTGCACATTTCATAGCATGCCATAAGTAGCTGGTTGCGTGTCATGCCGTGCGGGAGGCATCGACGCACAGAAAAAGGGCCCGGAAGGCGAAGCCTTCCGGGCCCTTTGCAATGCAAACATGCTTGCAAGTACGACTTAACGCACCTGAGCGACGTAAGCGACGTTGGTCGAGGAGACCTTGTCCTCGAGCTGGACGCTCATGCGGGGATCGCCGGCGGTAGCGACGGTCAAATCGCCAGCCTCGACGTAGCCGAGCTCCTTAGCGGTCTCGATCGCCTTGACGATCGTGCCGTTGACGGTGCCCTGGGTAATCTCGGCCTGGTGCGGGATAACGCCCCAGTACATGATCATCTGCTGGACGGCCCACTCGTGGCGGGAGAACGCGCAGATCGGCATGTTGGGACGGAAGTGCGAGATCAGGCGAGCGGTACGACCGGTGGTCGTCGGCACGGTGATGCACTTGGCGCCAACGGTGGTGGCCATGTTCACAGCGGACATACCCACAACGTTGTTGACGACGCGGGTGCCGTGAGCATCGGCCGGAACCTCGAGCGGAGCGTGGGCCGGGAGGTACTTCTCGGTCTCGAGAGCAATGCTGGCCTGCATCTTGACGGCCTCGACCGGGTACTTACCGGCAGCGGACTCGCCAGAGAGCATAACGGCGTCGGTGCCGTCGTAGATGGCGTTAGCAACGTCGGCAACCTCGGCGCGCGTCGGGCGCGGGTTCTGCTGCATGGAGTCGAGCATCTGCGTAGCAGTGATGACGGGCTTGTAGGCCGCGTTGCACTTGGCGATGATCTCCTTCTGGATGTGGGGAACGAGCTCGGGCTTGATCTCGATGCCCAGGTCGCCACGGGCGACCATGATGCCGTCGGAAGCCTCGAGGATCTCGTCGAAGTTCTCGACGCCCAGGGCGCACTCGATCTTCGGGAAGATCGTCACGTGCTCGCCACCGTTCTCGCGGCAAAGCTTGCGGATGCCGCGGACGGACTCGCCGTCACGGATGAAGGAAGCGGCGATGTAGTCGATGTTCTCGGTCAGGCCAAAGAGGATGTCCTGACGATCGCGCTCGGTGATAGCGGGCAGCGAGATGTTGACGTTGGGCATGTTGACGCCCTTGCGCTCGCCGATCAGGCCGTCGTTCTTAACGACGCAGGTCATGTCCTGGCCGCTGACGGACTCGACCTCGAGGGCAACCAGGCCGTCATCGATCAGGATAAGGGAGCCCTTCTCGACCTCGGAGGGCAGAGCCAGGTAGTCGAGGGAGATGTGCTCAGAGGTGCCGTGGAAATCCTCGGACGTGGGCTGAGCGGTGACGACGATTTTATCGCCGGTCTTGACGGCAACCTTCTTGCCGTCGACCAGAAGGCCGGTGCGGACCTCGGGGCCCTTGGTGTCGAGCAGGATGCCGACAGGCAGACCGAGCTCCTTGGAAATACGGCGGACGCGCTCGATGCGACCGTGGTGCTCGTCGTAGGAGCCGTGCGAGAAGTTAAAACGGGCGACGTTCATGCCCGCCTTGATCATCTCGCGGATGGTCTCGTCGCTATCGCAGGCGGGACCCATGGTGCATACAATCTTAGTGCGCTTGTACATTCAGACCTCCATCTGACATCGTCTTGCGCTGATAGATAAACCATAAGAAATAAAACCGAGATGATTATAACGAAATGCCGACCGAATACCCCAAAAAATCGACCGTATGCCGAAATGGAAGTTCATTTTTTGCGGGAAAAACGGTATATGAAAAATCTTTACCAACCACTCCAACCGCTGCTATCTGGGAGATATGTCAGTTTGGCGATGTGCCGAAGAAAAAACGTTTTACCAATGTTGAGCATCACACGGTCTGCACCGTTGCGTGCGGACCATATTTCCAAACCGATTGTTTTGGCTAGACGCGTCGCTTTGGGGTACCATAGCTCCACTATCAACTGCCGCTCAGCACGGCAGCCTTGATGAGCCCTTGCCCTTCTCCTGGGAATTATGATCGGGCATCAATCTGCTGAGTGGCCCGAATCCCAGGAGGGGACTCTATATGCAAAAGGAATACCTGTCCGCCGCGGCGGAGGTGCTCAGCGACCAAGGTGTCGATGAGAACCTCGGCCTGAGCAACGACGAGGCGTCTTCGCGCCTCGCCAAGACAGGCCCTAACAAGCTCGAGGAAGCCGAGAAGACACCGCTGTGGAAGCGTTTCTTTGAGCAGATGGCCGACCCCATGGTCATCATGCTGATCGTTGCCGCCGTCATCAGTGCGCTCACGGGCATGGTCAAGGGCGAGCCCGACTTTGCCGATGTTGCCATCATCATGTTCGTCGTTATCGTCAACTCGGTGCTGGGCGTGGTCCAGGAAGCCAAGAGCGAGGAGGCCCTCGAGGCCCTGCAGGAGATGAGTGCGGCGCAGTCCAAGGTGCTGCGCGACGGCAAGCTCGTGCACCTGCCGAGCGCCGAGCTCGTGCCCGGCGACGTGATCATGCTCGAGGCGGGCGACTCCGTCCCGGCCGACTGCCGCGTGCTCGAGAGCGCCACGATGAAGATCGAAGAGGCCGCGCTCACCGGCGAGTCCGTGCCCGTAGAGAAGCACGCCAACGTGATCGAGCTCGCTGCGGGCACCGATGACGTGCCGCTCGGCGACCGTAAGAACATGTGCTATATGGGCTCCACCGTCGTGTACGGCCGTGGTCGCGCCGTCGTGGTCGGCACCGGCATGAACACCGAGATGGGCAAGATCGCCGGCGCCCTGGCCGAGGCCAAGGAAGAGCTCACGCCGTTGCAAGTGAAGCTCGCCGAGCTCAGCCGCATCCTTACCATTATGGTTATCGTCATCTGCGTCGTCATCTTTGGCGTTGATATCATCCGCCACGGCGTGGGCAACGTTCTTACCGACCCGACCGCCCTGCTCGATACCTTTATGGTCGCCGTCTCGCTCGCCGTCGCTGCCATCCCCGAGGGCCTGGTCGCCGTCGTGACCATCGTGCTATCGCTTGGCGTGACCAAGATGGCTAAGCGCCAGGCAATCATCCGCAAGCTCTCTGCCGTCGAGACTCTCGGCTGCACGCAGACCATCTGCTCCGACAAGACCGGTACCCTTACCCAAAACAAGATGACCGTCGTCAAGCACGAGCTCGCTGCGCCCAAGGAGAAGTTCCTGGCCGGCATGGCGCTGTGCTCCGATGCTCAGTGGGACGAGGAGCTGGGCGAGGCCGTGGGCGAGCCGACTGAGTGCGCGCTCGTCAACGACGCCGGCAAGGCGGGCCTCACTGGCCTGACTGCCGAGCATCCGCGCGTGGGCGAGGCCCCGTTTGACTCGGGCCGCAAGATGATGTCCGTGGTCGTCGAGACCCTGGATGGCGAGTACGAGCAGTACACCAAGGGTGCGCCCGACGTGGTGATCGGCCTGTGCACCCATATCTACGAGGGCGATAAGGTCGTCCCCCTGACCGAGGAGCGCCGCGCCGAGCTCGTGGCGGCCAACAAGGCCATGGCCGACGAGGCCCTGCGCGTACTGGCGCTGGCAAGCCGCACCTACACCGAGGTTCCCGACGACTGCAGCCCCGCTGCGCTCGAGCATGACCTGGTCTTCTGTGGCCTGTCCGGCATGATCGACCCGGTCCGTCCCGAGGTGGCCGACGCTATCCACGAGGCGCACGACGCCGGTATCCGCACCGTCATGATCACGGGCGACCACATCGACACCGCCGTGGCCATCGCCAAGCAGCTGGGCATCGTCGCCGATCGCGGCCAAGCCATCACCGGTGCCGACCTCGATCGCATGAGCGACGAGGAGCTCGACGCGCACATCGAGAACTACGGCGTGTACGCCCGTGTCCAGCCCGAGCACAAGACCCGCATCGTTGAGGCTTGGAAGTCGCGCGACCAGATCGTGGCCATGACGGGCGATGGCGTCAACGACGCCCCGTCCATCAAGCGCGCCGACATTGGCGTTGGTATGGGCATCACCGGTACCGACGTCACCAAGAACGTCGCCGACATGGTACTTGCCGATGACAACTTCGCTACCATCATCGGCGCCTGCGAAGAGGGTCGTCGCATCTACGACAACATCCGCAAGGTCATCCAGTTCCTGCTTTCGGCCAACCTTGCCGAGGTGTTCTCGGTGTTTATCGCCACGCTCATCGGCTTTACCATCTTCCAGCCGGTGCAGCTGCTGTGGGTGAACCTGGTCACCGACTGCTTCCCCGCGCTTGCGCTGGGCATGGAGGATGCCGAGGGCGACATCATGAAGCGCAAGCCGCGCAACGCCAAGGACGGTGTCTTTGCCGGACATATGGGTCTGGACTGCGTGGTCCAGGGCCTAATCATCACCGCGCTGGTGCTGGCGAGCTTCTTTGTGGGCGTGTACTTTGACATGGGCTACATCCACATCGCCGATATGATCGCCGGCAATGCCGACGAGGAAGGCGTGATGATGGCGTTCATCACGCTCAACATGGTCGAGATTTTCCACTGCTTCAATATGCGCAGCCGTCGTGCGTCGCTGTTCACCATGAAGAAGCAGAACAAGTGGCTGTGGGCTTCCGCCGCGCTGGCACTGGTGCTGACGGTGATCGTGACCGTGCAGCCGACGCTTGCCGAGATGTTCTTTGGCCCCGTGACGCTTGAGCTCAAGGGCGTTGTCGCTGCCCTGGGCCTGGCCTTCCTGATCATCCCGCTGATGGAGATCTACAAGGCGATCATGCGCGCGGTCGAGAAGGAGTAGGTCGAAAGGCCATCCTTCCCACCGGCCCGACCGCCTGCGGGGTTTCTTCCTCGCTGGTCCTCGCGCTTCGCGCTGCGGGATCGCTCGGAAGAAACCCCTCCCGGCGGGCGGGCCTTCGGATAACCTCTCGGGACCATTGGCTGAGGGAAAGTTTGTGAGCTGGTCGGGCTTTGCCCGGCCAGCTCTTTTTGATTTAAAATACCTGCTCAGTTGTGTGGTTTTGTGCTGGGAGGCATCTGTGGGCAAGGCTAAGGCTAAAGCGAAGAAAAAGACGACGGGGGCGCGGGCTAAGCGTGATCGTCGTCGGAAGCTCGCGACCGAACCCCCTGCATCTGCTGAGGAGTTGCTGGCGAGTGTACCGGGGCTTGACGCGCTGCAGGATGTTCCGGCGTTTGATGACCTGCCGGTCGATGAAGCTCAGCAGGCTGCCTTTGATGATTTCTGCGCACATGCCGAGGAGCCCGAGCAGATGCAGCTTGGCGCCGTGGTGCGCCTGGACCGCGGGTTTCCGCTGGTGGCGACTGCCGATGACACGTTTCGTGCCGAGCATGCCGTGGGGTTTGCCAAGTCGCGCGGCGAGGATGAGGTCCTGCTGCCTGCCGTGGGCGACCGTGTGGCGGTGCGCCGCGCTCCCGGGCACGATATGGGCGTGATTGAGTGCGTGCTGCCGCGCCGTACGAGTTTTGAGCGCTGGCGCGGACGCGCTCGCGGTGAGCGTCAGGTGCTCTGCTCCAACGTGGATAGCGTGCTGATCGTGCAGGCGCTCGGTGCCGGCGAGGTGCTGCTCGACCGCGTGGCGCGCTCGCTGGTGTTGGCGCTCGACTGCGATGCCGAACCGGTGGTGGTACTCACCAAAGCTGACCGCTGCGATGCCGGGGAGCTCGAGCGCGATCTAGACCGCGTGCGCCGCCTGGTGGGTCCGGACGTGCGCGTGATCGTGACGTCCTCTGCCGAGGGCCGCGGCCTGGACGAGGTCCGTGCCTGCGTGCCTGCCGGGAGCTGCGCCATGATTCTGGGCGAGTCGGGTGCCGGCAAGTCGACGCTGCTCAATGCGCTGCTGGGCCACGATACGTTGGCGACCGGCGGTGTGCGCGAACGCGACGACCAGGGCCGTCACACTACCGTCGCGCGCGTGATGGTAGCGCTGCCGGGCGACGCCGGCGTGATCGCCGATGCCCCGGGCCTGCGCAGCTTACCGCTCGTGGGTCACGAGCGGGGTCTGGCGCGCGCCTTCCCCGAGATTGTCGAGGCATCGCGCGCGTGCCGGTTTGGCGATTGCACGCATACCCATGAGCCGGGTTGCGCCGTTCGCGAGGCCGAGGACGCCGGGCAGATCGACAGTCTGCGTTTGGAAACGTTCCAAAACCTGGCGTCATCCATGCGCGTGAGTGCTCAAATGCTCGATCCCGATGTCCATCTGTAATTGATTTTTCCTATGACTGCCGTCTCCCAACTGTTCGGGAGACGGCTTTTTTGCTGCGGAAAAGCCTCGAAACATGCAGTTTGCTGACGTGCTGACCAAAACCTTGCCACGAGCTTGACGGGCTGGTCAGCTTTTGGTCAGCGATTGGTTTGACATCGAAAACCAAGATTGCGATTGCGCCGCTTTGCACTCTGACCGCCCAGACAATGGTGGTACGGGCATTCGCCCGGCACTGCCATGAGAGGAGCGGCCGTGAACAAGAGCAAGCGCATCGCCATCAGTCTGGTCGCGGGCGTGCTCGCTGCTCTGCTCTGCATGGTTTACGGCTCATCGATCCGCTCACAAGCCGAACAGGTCCAGGCTGAGACCTTGGCCAAGTACGGTGGCGATCGCGTCGAGGTATGCGTCGCGGCGCGCGATATCGATGTGGGCGAGACCCTCGATGAGACCAATGTCATAACCCAGGAGTGGCTGACGAGTCTGCTGCCGCGTGACGCGGCGACCGAGCTGCGCCAGGTGCGCGGCGACGTGACGACTTCGCGTATTCCCAAAAACGCCGTGATCTGCAATGTCTACACCAAGGTCGAGAGCCGCAAGCTCGAGGTGCCTAAGGGCAAGGTCGCCGTTTCGGTGGCGGTCGATGCCGAGCACTCGGTCGGCGGTGCTACGGGCGTGGGCAGCTACGTGGATGTGTATGTGCAAAAAGACGGCGTGACCGATCGGCTGTGCGGCGCGTACGTGATCGATACCAGTGAGGATTCCGGTGCCACGCGCGAGGGCAAGATCGAATGGGTGACGCTGGCGGCTGACCCCGAAGACGTCAAGGAACTGCTGGGAGCCTCGGGCAAGGGAACGGTCAGCTTGACGATTCCCGCCACGGCGCGCGGCAAAAAGAGCGGAGGCGACGAGTGATGAAGGCGATCTGGCTTGCGTGCTGCGCGTGCGGCGATTACGGGCTGTTGCAGCGGGAAGTCGAGGGCCGTGATGCGGGTGCACAGGTGCTTCGCGTGGGTGACCTGGACGGGCTGGTTTCCATGGCGCGGGCGTTTCCGTCGCGCCGCGGGGCTGCCATCATCGCGGCGTCTCTGTTTGATACCGAAGATGTGCGCAAGACTGTTGCGCGCCTGACGGCCGAAGGCCGCGTGAGTCGCGTGGTCGTGTTGATAGAAGCGCTCGATCCGTCGGATATCGAGGGGCTGTTTCGCGCGGGGGCGACCGAGGTCATCGCTGCACACAGTATATGCGGCAACGGGCGCGCGGGCGAGGGAGCGGTTGATTCCGATCGGCGCATGACGATTGAGCCCGATGCTTTTGTTGATAGGGAACCCGGGGCGCCTCGCGCTACAAGAGGCCCGCGTGTTGATGATTATGGAAAAGCGGAAGCCGAGCATGGTCGGCGCCCCCGGAACCCCCTTGTATACGATGACGCTGGAGGGCCGGCGCAGCATGCTGGCGACTCCCCGGCAGTAGATATGGGATACGTGCACGGCGTGAATCTGGCGGATGAACTCGACGAAGTTGAGGGCCTTGCCGGGTGCGGCGAGTTGTCGCTGATGCAGCATGAGCAGATTGCGCAGAACGAGCCTGCCTCGCAGACCGAACAAGCAGCCATGCCGGCTTGGACGCAGCACGTGGTTGCGGCGGGGGAGACGGGGGCGCTGTCACCGACGCCCGCCCCGCCGCCTCCGATGCCGCCGGCAGACGCTACCGCTCCGCCGCATCGAGCTCCAGTCATCTGCGCTATTTCGGGTTCGGGCGGTTGCGGCAAGTCGACGATCGTTGCCACCATGGCACACACATCGTCGCTGTTGGGCTTGCGTGCCGCCGTGCTCGACCTGGACCTGATGTTTGGAAACCTTTACGACTTGTTAGGCGTCGATGCTCCGCGCGATATGGCGGCACTTATCGAGCCGTCGGCGGCGGGCATGCTCACCGAGCCGGATATCGTAGCCGCTTCGATGCGCGTGGCGCCGGGCGTTACGCTCTGGGGTCCCGTCGCGGCGCCCGAGCAAGCCGAGCTCATGGCACGTCCGGTGGAGCTACTGCTTGATGTTCTGCGTCGCGAATCCGACGTGGTCTTTATCGATACCTCGGTCTTTTGGGGCGACGCCGTGGCGGCTGCGGTGGCGGCGAGCGACCGTTGCCTGGTCGTTGGCGATGCGGCGGTGTCGTCCGCGGCATCGGCATCGCGCGTCATTGAACTGGCAGGTCGAGTAGGTGTGCCGCGCACGCGCATGAGCGCCGTGTTCAACCGGTTCGGTGCGCGCGGGGCAGACGAGGACGTCGCCATGCGCTTTGAGATTGCCTGTGCGTTAAGCTCCAAGATTCGTATCGCCGATGGCGGGCAGGATCTCGCCGCGCTCATGGCGTTTGGGCGCGCTGACGAGGCAGTGGGGCAGACCAGCGCTTTTGCGACTAGCGTGCGCGAGGCCACGCGCGAGATGCTCGTGGAACTGGGGTGCGCCGTCGGCCCTTGGAGCGATATGGTCGCCGACCGTGCAACGCGCACCGAACGCCCGCGTATCCGCCTTCCCTGGTCGCGCGAGGGTGATCAGCGATGAGCCTGCAAACGAGGATTAAGGCTGCCGGCGCTGCGGCGGCGGCAGCGCCTGTAGATGTGGGGCGTCGCCGCGCCGTGAAACGACGCACCAAGCGCGCCGTGATGGACCGCATGGGTTACGACGAAGTGGCGCGTATCAGCGCCTATATCGACCCGGCACTTGCCCGCTCGGAATTGCGTCCTGCGGTGGAGGCGGCGCTCAATGTTGAGGAGCCGACCGATCTCGCGACGCCCGAGCGCGAGACCATCATCGACGAGATTTTGGATGACGTGGTGGGCTTGGGGCCGTTGCAGCCGCTCATCGAGGACGACACCGTTACCGAGATCATGATCAACGGCTGCCGCTCGGCTTTCTTTGAACGCGGCGGCGTCTTGTACCCCATCGAGCATGCGTTTGAGGATGATGAGCAGATCCGTGTGCTTATCGACCGCATTATCTCGCCACTTGGCCGCCGTATCGACGAGCGCAGCCCCATCGTCAACGCCCGCCTCAAAACGGGCTATCGCGTCAACGCGGTGATTCCGCCTGTGGCGATTGACGGACCGATTCTCACCATCCGAAAGTTCTCGGACCGTATCTGCTCGCTGGACGAGCTCGTGGGGTTGGGATCGCTGCCGCTTTGGTATGCGCAGCTGCTGTCGTGTGCGGTGTCGCTGCGACAGGACCTGGCGGTTGCGGGAGGCACGGGATCTGGTAAGACCACCCTGCTCAACGCGTTGTCATGTGAGATTTCCACCGGCGAGCGCATCGTGACGATCGAGGACTCTGCCGAGCTCAAGTTTGCGCATCATCCGCACGTGGTGCGCCTAGAGGCGCGCGAGGCTTCAATTGAGGGCGAGGGCGCGGTGACGATCCGCGACCTGGTGACTAATGCCCTGCGCATGCGCCCCGACCGCATCGTGGTGGGCGAGGTGCGCGGTGCCGAGTGCTGCGACATGTTGCAGGCCATGAACACGGGCCACGACGGGTCGCTCACCACGCTTCATGCGGGTTCAGAACAGGAGACCGTGGTGCGTCTGACGTTGCTTGCACGTTATGGCATCGATCTGCCGAGCGAGCTCATCGAGGAGCAGATTGCCATGGCACTCGACGGTATCGTGATGTCCGAGCGCCACGCCGATGGCAGGCGCTTCGTCTCCTCGTATTCGGGGGTGCGACGCGCCGCATCGGGCGGCGTAGAGCTCGAGCGCTATGTGACGTTCGATGCCGCCGAGCGCACCTGGACGCTTGACCGCGAGCCGCCGTTTATCGCAGAAGGCCTGCGGTCGGGGACGCTCACACAAGAGGAGGTGGACGAATGGAGATCACTGTGCCCCTCGTCGTAGGGGGCTTGGCAGGGCTTTCTGTCGCGACGGCGTGCGGGGCGGAACCTCGTGTGCCGCAGGTACCGCCGGCGGAGCTGGCACGTCAGGCGCTCGAGACGGTGGCAGAGAAGCTGCCGCGTGAGCTGGTGGAAAACGATCTGCTGAAAAAGATCGCCCGTTCGTGGGCATCGCTGGCTCCGGCGCATCGCCTTGGCCTCGTGATCGAAGATGCTTCGGGACGTTTGGCGTTTCTGCTGCTATCGAGCGGTGTCTGCTGCGTTTTACTAACGATGGTGTCGTTATCGCCCCTCGGATTTGCCTCGGGACTTGTTGCTCCGTTTGCCGTTGGTGCCGCTTGGGATGGCTTTGAGAGCCGGCGCGAGCAACACGATGCAGAAGAGGCAATGCCCGAGGCGTTTACCGCACTTTCCATGTCGCTTGCCTCGGGACATTCGCTGGCCCAGGGCATGCGCTTTGTGGGCGCTCATGCGCAAGAGCCAGTGCATACCGAGTTTTTGCGGGTGGCGGCGGCGATCGATTGCGGCATCTCGGCGACCGACGCGCTCGATGACTTGCTCGTGCGTATCGACGCCCCCGGTCTTTCGCTTGTGACCTTGGCGCTTAAGGTGTCTCAGCGCACCGGCGCTCCGCTTGCCGACTTACTGTCCGAGGCGTCGAGCATGGTGGGGGAGCGCATTGAGCTCAAGCGCCGCCTGGATGTTAAGACGTCGCAGGCTCGCATGTCTGCGCATATGGTCGCGGCGATGCCGGCGGGCATGTGCGCGGTGTTGGCGCTGCTTTCGGCAGATTTTCGTCGCGGTCTTGCGACGCCCGCCGGCGCGGGCGCTGTGGTGCTGGGTCTTGCCCTCAACGCCGTTGCCCTGGTGGTTATCCGGCGCATTATGCGGGTGGAGCTATGAGCGCCCCGGTTGCAGTTGCGGCTTGCCTGTGCGCCCTGAGTGTATTTGTCGCGACGGGTTTGGATCGGGCGGATGCACGCAAGATCGCAGGGGCCTGCAAGCGCGAGGCGGTGCTGGTCGCTGCCGCGGGTCGCTCGGTGGTCGATGCTCTGACCGCGCGAGTGAAGGGCGCGGTTGGAGCGGGCGGCCCGGCGCGAGTGTCGCTCGGCGAAGTTTCCGAGATGATCGATGTTGTGCGCTTGGGTCTTTCGGCCGGTCTTTCGTTTGATGCGGCGCTTGAGATTTTCTGCGCCAACCGCCGGTCAGTGCTGGCTCTTCGCCTTGAGCGCGCCTGCATGGCGTGGCAGGTGGGCGTGGGCACGCGTGAGGACGAGTTGTTGGCCGCCGCGCGCGACCTGGACGTGCGAGCGCTCGAGACCTTTGCCATCACGGTGGGGCAGGCGCTCGCCCTGGGTGCCCCACTTGCCGAGACGCTGGCCGCTCAAAGTCGCGAGATCCGTGCGGCTCATCGCGCCGCGGTCGAGCGCGAGATCGAGCGTGCGCCCGTCAAGCTGCTGATTCCCACCGGCACGCTCATCTTGCCGGCGTTGCTTCTGTCCATATTGGGCCCGCTGCTGGGAGCAGGCGGGATGATGTAGGGAGGAATACATGAACACGATGACTGACACTGCTGGCAAGGTGCAGGGCTGGGCGTTTTGCCGGGCGGCACATGTTCGTCAGCGCGCCAAGGAACTATTGCAGGAGGAGAGTGCGCAGGGTACCACCGAGTATGCCATCTTGGTCGGCGTGCTCGTGGTGATCGCGATTATCGCCATCGTCGCATTTAAGGGCAAGGTCCAAGATCTATGGAACGCTATCAGCGAGGGCATCAACAGCCTGTAGAGGGCGAGCGCCCCGTCGGGGTGCTGCTGGTGTTTGCTTGCCTGACCGTGGCGATAGCGGCGGTGCTTTGGGGGCTTAACGCCGCGCGGCAGCAGCGTCCTGGGACCGCCTCCGATTTGGGCTCAGATTCGGCGGTGGCGTCTCAAAAAGATGAGATGCGAGATGCGGACGATTCGGATGTCGCTGTCACGGCGCAAACCTTTCTGCGGACGCTCGACAAGCGGTCTGGCACTGCGACGGATTCGCCTGGGGGCAACGCGATTGTGGTCCGGCTTGCATGGTCCGAGGACCGACCGATGACCGAAGCGGCGGCGGATATGCTGCGTTCCTATCGCGAGGTACCCACGGCGCAACTTGCTCTGAGCGGCTATCTCGACATCAAGGGAAACGTGTGGGGCGCCATCGTGCGTGACGGACGCGGCTGGGTCGATATGGTGACGGTTGCTGCGGATACTGGCGATGCTTCGTGTCGTCTGCGCGCCGTGCGCCTGGTCCCGCAAACAATAAGCTCAAAGGAGGGGTCGTGAAATGCATGGCGTTCTGCGTGAGGAGGTTGCCCAAGCGACTGTGGAATACGCCATCGTCACGGTGGCGCTGTTATCGATCGTGCTGGCGATTGCGGGACTTTGGCGTGCTGGCACCGATGGGCGCTTGGCGGCGCTGGTTGAGCGGGCGGCATCCCATGGCGTTGCCTCGATGTCGGTTATCGACGCCGCTGCGGGCGCTGAGGACATCGCGTTGTATTGATATCGCGTGCGAGGACCGGGCGCAGTCTACGGTCGAGGCCGCTTTTTTGCTGCCGACGTTTCTGACGCTCATCCTTCTCGCACTGCAACCGGTGTGCCTGCTCTATACGCGCGCGGTCATGGAGTCTGCCGCCGCCGAGACCGCGCGGCTCATGACCACGACGACGGCGGAGGACGACGATCTTGAGGAGTTCACTCGCCGCCGGCTTGCCGCAGTGCCCAACGTTTCGATTTTTCATGCCGGCGGGCCGCTGTCGTGGGATATCGAGCTTGGCCGGGCCGGTGCGGGTGGCGTCTCGTCCGTGTCCGTTTCCGGCGAGGTCAAGCCGTTGCCCGTGATCGGTGCGTTTGCGCAGGCTATGGGTGGTACCGCCGAGGGCGGCTACGTTGAGCTCAAGGTCGATGTCTCGTATCAATCGCGTCCCGAATGGCTGGAGGGAGATTATGATTCGTGGATTGCTACATGGGATTAAGCGTTTCTGGTCTAGACGCGTTTTGACGCGCCGTCCGAGTTGCCATTGCAAGCGAGGTGGCTTTATGGGTCGAGCCGGTGTCGATCTGTTTATCGAAGACGGTGCCTATACCACGCTTTCTTCTGCCGTGGTCATCCTAGTGGTGCTCACATTGTTGTTTTCGTCGACCGCGGCGATATGGAGCATGTTGCGTGCCGGGGACACCCAGGTGGCGGCTGATAGCGGCGCGCTGGCGGGTGCCAACGTGGTGTCGTCCTATCACACGGCTGCCACGGTGGTTGATGCGAGTATCTTGAGTCTGGGGCTGGCGGGGTTTGCCACGATCGGGACGGGCCTGGTCGCCATCCTCATCCCGGGTGCCGAGCCGGTTGCCGGCAATATGGTCGACACCGGGATCGAGATCATTAAAACGCGCAACAAGTTTGCCAAAAGCGCATCGGAAGGCTTACAGAAAATCGAGACGGCTCTGCCGTATCTGATCGCCGCGCGTGCCACGCAGGCGGTGTCGGCGCAGGATACCGATAGTGTGACCTATACCGGTACGGCGCTTGCCGTGCCCAGGACATCCGAGTCGGACTTCGCTGCGCTCAAAGGGTCCGAGATCTCGACCGATACCATTAAAGACACATCAGATGATTTAGAGCGTGCGGCCGAGGAGCTGCGGAAGGCTTCTGAGGACACGGCGAAGGCTAAAGAGCGTGCTTGGCTGGCGGATTGTGGTGGGTCTGACAAGGGCTCGGTCGGCAGCTGTTCTTGCATGTGGGAGCGCGCGAAAAGCCTAACGGATCTCTCCGGTGTTCAAAATCCGCATTACTCATCGAGCGTTACGTGGGAGCCTCAAGTTGCCCTTGATCGCGCGAAGGACTACTACCATTGGCGTCTGACAAATGAGAAGCCCCAGGGCTCGAGTGTCGAGATGAAGGCAGAGTCTGCGGCGCGTAAGGCGTTTTATACCTATGCGAACGCGGAGGTCGATCGGGCATATATAACCGAGAACGGAGACAGGGTTTCCTCCTATATTCCGCTGCTGCCGCGCAACTCTGATGAGGTTCGGGCGACGGAACTCTATACCGATGCGGTGTGGCCGACTAGCGTGAACGATGACAAGGCGTATCTGCATTACGGGACGACCTGCCCTAACTATAAGAAAGGGACGCCGAGCGGATTTGCTTCGGTTGCCGATTACGATGGACAGGATAAATGCAGCAAATGCCATTTTGGCGTTTTGTCGCTTGGTGCTGTTGCGGCGCCTTCAACCTCTATCGAAAACGGCTTCGAGTATCACTTTGACAAGTTTAAAGACGCCCTGGAGGACTACGTCGACTGTCGCAACAAGGAGCTCGAGCTCGAGCGTCAGACCGAGGACGAAGCCGACCGTGCGGGCAATGCGTTCGATACCGCCATCAAAGAACTTTCCGGTGAGCGTCCACGTATCGCGCCGTCCGGTCGCAACGGCGTGGTTGCCTTTGCGGTTTCGGGTGCCATCTCGAGCCCCGATGAGCTCAACTCTTCGTTTAACACGGCAGTCAGGCTTGGCGATCGCGGTGCCATCTCTGCCGCGGTGCTGGCGCCCGATGAGGCGACGGCGCAAAACAACGTGCTTTCGCGATTTTTCTCGACATTGAAGGAACGCTCGGGCGGCGTTGCCGGTGTGCTCGACGGCGTCATGGATGTTTGGGGACGGCTGCTTGTGGGATACGGTGATATCCAAGGTTCGGCCGACGAACTTATAGGCGAGATGATTAAAGGCCTAGGAGGGGGCAGCGGCGCGTTGGGCTCCATCGCATCGTGGCTCGGCGATACCGTTTCGGCGTCCGTGGCGGCGCTGGGTTTGGAACCGTGCGACTTGCGCCTGCGAAAGCCAGTGCTGACCGATTCCGCCAACGTCATTAAGAGCCCGGGGTCTGACATTGCTGGTTTCTCTCAAGCGCAAGACAAGCTGCGAAGTATTCCGTTGGGCGTGACCGATCCCAAGGCGCTTTGCGAGGCGTTGGAATATCAAGTCGAACGCACCATTAGCGGCACGGTGTTCACGCTTGCGGAGATTCCTCTGCCCGGCGGCGGCTCCATCCCGCTCACCGTCGATGTCGCCACGCTGGTTGGCGCTCTGGGCGGTGGGTCGTAATGAGTATCCGCATGCGTCTGCGCGAGGAGCGCGCCCAAGCGACGGTGGAGATGGCAGTGGTTACGCCCGTTTTGCTGGTGCTGGCACTCATCGTATACAACGTCATGATCTTTGCCAGCGCTGTCGCGCGCTTCGACCGCGTGGTGCCCGACATCGTGTTGGCGCACGCCGTGGCGTCGGAGGGGGAGGGCGACGAAAGCTCTGCCGATGCCTCGGCGACGGTTCAGACTCAAATTCTGAATGCCATGGAAGGCTATGGCTTGCAGATCGAAGTGTCGAGCGAGCAAGGCGCGGAGGCATCGGATGGTGGCCTGCTCTCCCTATCCGGTACGTTTAGGACCTACACCTGCACCATGCACTATGAGCCGTGGCCGACTTCTCTCAGCATCGCTGGCGTTACGCTGGGGGCGCCGACAACGTTGTCGCACGAGCGCGCGGTGACGGTCGATCCATGGCGTCCGGGGGTGGTCATGTGACCGCGGTCTCGTTCTACATCGCGTACGCGCGGGCGCTCAACAGGCTGGGTTGGACGCCGGCCGAGTTTGTGGTGGCGGAGTCGTTTGCCGTGCGCCTGCGCGGCATGCTGGGACGGTGTCCGGTTGCCGCCAACGGTCTGCCGCTCGTCATGGCGTTTCCACGCTGCTCTTCGGTCCATACGTGTTTTATGGCCTATCCCATCGACATCGCCTTCATCGATCGCGACGGCAATATCCTCGCGCGCTACGAAAGCGTTCGTCCTTGGCGCACGTGCTCCTGCCCCGGCGCCTGGGCCGTACTAGAGCGTCCTTCAATCATTGTTTCGATCCCTGCTCTCCAACGCGTGCCGGCTTAAGAATTGGCGACAGCGGACTTTCGTCATACGAAATTGGGTAAGATGGAGGAGAAGATGCATGGATGTTGAGATCCATCCCAACGCTAAAAAGCACCTGACGGAAAAGCAGGTGCTTAGCGCTTGGCTTGCGGTTACTGAGTGCATTCGTCGCGAGTCGAAGGGCGAGCCGCCGAGATGGCTTGCGATTGGATGGCTCCCAGACGGACGAAGCGTGGAGCTTGTCGCGGTCGAGCTTGTCCGTGGGTGGCTTATCATTCATGCCTTGTCTCCAGTCCAGAAGAAATTTTGGCAGGAGATTGAACAGGCTCGGCAAAGGGGTCGATGATGGGCAAGACGTATACGGCCGCTAATGGTCAGGTTGTAACGGATGAAATGATTGACGCGTGGTGCGAGTCGTACGAGCGCGGAGAGTTTCCGGATGGCGAACACACCATTGGTGGGATCGTGCATGGACGGCCCCCACTCTCAGGTGAGGGGACGGCAACGCTGTCGGTCAAGATTCCTCTGGGAATGAAGGAGGCCATTCGTCGACGGGCGGCTGCCGAGGGGATGACGCCAAGTGAGTTTGCCCGTGCGGCTCTGAGCGAAAAACTTCTTGCTGCCGGCTGATGCCTCTGACGTGCCGATTTATAGAACCGAGGCTGTGCTCAAAAACTTTTTTAAAATTCTCGGTTGACCGGAACGCGTCCTTGGTTATACTAATCAAGCCTTGAAACAAGGCACACCTCAAATGGCTGGGTAGCTCAGTTGGTAGAGCAGAGGACTGAAAATCCTCGTGTCAGGGGTTCGATTCCCTTCCCCGCCACCTTGAATTGACTAGGACCTCTGCAAAGGGGTCCTTTTCTTTTATGTAGGGTTCTGCGGAAACTGCGTCCCGGAATTTGGCTTCAGAGTGGGATGCGTTTTCCGCTTTGAGGCCGCTTGGGAAAGCGCGACCCGGAATCCGGCGTCAGAATGGGACGTGCTTTCCTTTTGCGGCCTTTGGCGGAAACTGCGTCCCAGATCCCGCGCTCAGAACGGGATGCATTTTCCGGTTGGGCCTGCTAACGGAAAATGCGCCCCATTATTGAGCGATAGAACGGGACATGCTTTCCGGTGCCTGCCTCTGGCGCGCGTACACACCTCATCGCACCATCCCGAGCCCGCCTGTTCCCAGACATTCCTCCCACTTTCGCGTCACTTTACAGACCGTTCGGTCGCCTGTCCGCACACGCGGGTATACTCAAAACGATACTTATCCTATGCAATACGATGCGGGTTCGACCTGCATGATTCGAAGGGGGCAGTGATGGAGAGGATACTCGGTGTTAATCTCTCTGGCTGGTTTATTCCCGAGCCTTGGGTGACCCCGTCGCTGTATGCAGCGACCGGTGCATCCAACGCGGCCGAGCTGCAGGAGGCTATGGGCACCGCCGCCTATAACGAGCGCATGCGCCGTCATTACGAAACGTTTGTGAGCGAGGACGATTTTCGCCGCATGGCGCAGATTGGCCTCAATGCCGTGCGTCTGCCGGTGCCCTGGTATGCCTTTGGCTCGCAGGAGTCCGATGCGTCCTACATCTCGGTTGTCGATTACATCGACCGCGCGATTGAGTGGGCTGCCAAGTACAACATCCGCGTGCTGCTCGATCTGGCAACCGTGCCAGGTGGCCAGGGCGATTCCAACGATTCGCCCACCACGCCGGAGGCTGTTGCCGAGTGGCATTCGTCCACCAACGGTCGTCATGTCGCACTCGACGTGCTCGAGCGCTTGGCCGATCGCTACGGCGAGGCCGAGAGCCTGCTGGGCATTGAGCTGCTGGATACGCCGCAGATGAGTGTCCGCAAGAGCCTCTTCACCATGACGGATGGCATTCCGGCGCACTACCTGCGCAATTTCTATCGCGATGCCTACGAGCTCGTCCGTTCGTATATGCCCGAGGATAAAATCGTCGTCTTCTCGTCGTCGGGGCATCCCAGCGAGTGGAAGCATTTTATGCGCGGCGCCAAGTACAAGAACGTCTACATGGACCTTCACCTGTACCATTACCGCGACGAGTATGCGCTCGACATCACGAGCCCTCGCGGGCTGACGACGGCGATTTCGCGTAACAAGCGCGAGCTTAAAGAAGCGATTTCGACTGGGTTCCCCGTGCTGGTGGGCGAATGGTCGGGCGCGGCGATCTTTGCCAACTCGTCGGTTACGCCCGAGGGCCGCAATGCCTACGAGCGCGTGTTTATCGCCAACCAGCTGGCTTCGTTTGCGCCGGCTGCCGGTTGGTTCTTCCAAACGTGGAAGACCGAGAAGCGCATTGCAGCATGGGACGCCCGCGCGGCGCTCGGTACGCTCGAGCGCGGCATGATTGAATAGGTTGATATGACGCAAAACAGCGCCCATACGGGCAAACTCTATGTGGTCGGCACGCCCATCGGCAACCTAGGCGACCTGTCCCCGCGCGTTGGCGAGGCCTTTGCCGCCGCCGATGCCATTTGCTGCGAAGACACGCGTGTGACGTCAAAGCTGCTGATGCACCTGGGCATTTCCAAGCCGCTTGTCCGTTGCGACGAGAATGTGATCGCTAGCCGCGCTGCCGGCCTGGTCGACCGTCTGCTGGCGGGGGAGACCCTCGCCTTTGCCTCGGACGCCGGCATGCCGAGCGTGTCCGATCCCGGCCAGGCGCTGGTCGAGGCGGCGCGTGAGGCCGATGTACCCGTCGAAGTTATTCCCGGGCCCTCTGCTTGCGTCACGGCGCTTGTTTCGTCCGGCATTCCCTGCGAGCATTTTTTCTTCGAGGGCTTTTTGGGCCGAAAGCACGGCGACCGTGTGCGCCGTTTGCAGCGCCTTGCCGTGGTGCCCGGCGCACTCATCTTCTACGAGTCTCCACATCGCATCGTGGCGACGCTCGAGGCCGTGGCGGAGGTCTTTCCCCAGCGTGAGGTTGCCGTCTGCCGCGAACTCACCAAGCTGCACGAGGAGGTCTTGCGCGGGCTCGCTGCCCAGCTTGCCGAGGAACTGCGCGCTCGCGGCGAGGTAAAGGGCGAGATCGCGCTGGTCATCGCGCCGCCGAGCGAGGATGAGGAGGCCGGTATCGTGCCGGTCGGCGCCACGGCAGCGGATCCCGACGAGGCCCTGCGCGAGGATATCCGCGCCGCGCTCGAGGAGGGGGAGCCTGCGTCTGCGGTGGCCAAGCGCCTGTCTCAGAAGTATTCGCGCCGCAAGCGCGATGTCTATGCCATGGTGCTCGATATGCAATAGATGGAGGATATCCAGCCCTTGCGCTAGAATCATCCTCTGTATGCAACGTTTTTCTGGAGGACAAACCCCATGGATCAAAGCAAGCCTTCGTTCTTTATCACGACGCCCATCTACTACGTCAACGCCGATCCGCACCTGGGCACGGCTTATTCCACCATCATCGCCGACGTTCAGGCTCGCTATCGCCGTTCCGCCGGCTATAACGTCAAGTTCCTGACCGGCATGGACGAGCATGGCGAGAAGGTCGCCGAGGCCGCAGCCAAGCATGGCATGACGCCGCAGGAGTGGACCGATAGCCAGGCCCCGCACTTCAAGGAGCTTTGGAGCAAGCTCGAGATCTCCAACGACGACTTCATCCGCACCACCGAGCCGCGCCAGCATCATGCCGTGCAGTACCTGTGGGAGCGCATGAAGGAGTCCGGCTATCTGTATAAGGGCAGCTACGACGGTTGGTATTGC
The DNA here is from genome assembly GCF_003470945.1 of Collinsella sp. AM23-17. NCBI lineage: Bacteria > Bacillati > Actinomycetota > Coriobacteriia > Coriobacteriales > Coriobacteriaceae > Collinsella > Collinsella sp. AM23-17. The sequence goes on from NZ_QRHU01000004.1 coordinate 119,383, forward strand.
GTGCCTGACGAGACCTACTTCACTGATACGCAGGTCCAGAAGGGCGACGAGGAGTACGGCAGCGTCGGCCAGCATCTATGCCCCGACTGCCACCGTCCGCTTGAGCGCGTGCAGGAGGAGTCCTACTTCTTTAAGCTCTCCGCCTTCCAGGACAAGCTGCTCAAGCTCTATGACGAGCACCCCGACTTTGTCGAGCCTGCGTTCCGCATGAACGAGGTACGTAGCTTTGTCGAGGGCGGCCTTAACGACCTTTCCGTGAGCCGCACGAGCTTTGACTGGGGCATTCAGGTCCCGTTTGACGAGGGTCACGTGACCTACGTGTGGTTCGATGCGCTGCTCAACTATATGACGGCCGTCGGCTACGGTGTCGACACCGACGAGGCGCGTGCCGAGCTGGCCTATCGCTGGCCCGCGCAGTTCCACATCGTGGGTAAGGACATCATCCGCTTCCACTGCGTCATTTGGCCCGCCATGCTCATGGCCATCGGCGAGGCCCTGCCCGAGCACGTCTTTGCCCACGGCTTCCTGACCGTGCGCAATGCCGAGACGGGCAAGGCCGAGAAGATGTCCAAGAGCCGCGGTAACGCCATCGCTCCGCAGGACGTTATCGACATGCTGGGCGTCGAGGGCTATCGCTACTACTTCATGACCGACGTCGTTCCCGGTACCGACGGCGCCATCAGCTTCGATCGCATGGAGCAGGTCTACAACGCCGATCTGGCCAACAGCTGGGGCAACCTCATTTCGCGCTCGCTCAACATGAGCGCAAAGTACTTTGACGGCTGCGCCCCGGCTAAACCGGCGTCTGCCGACGCGTTCGACAACCCGCTGGCAAAGATCGCCGATGGCCTGGTCGACCGCTACATGGCCAAGATGGACGTGCTCGATTACGGCGGAGCCAAGGATGAGGTCATGGAGCTCATCCACGCCGCCAACCACTACATCGAGGACTCCGAGCCCTGGGCACTTGCCAAGGACGAGGCCAAGGCTGACGAGCTGGCGTTTGTGATCTACAACCTGCTCGAGGCCATCCGCATTGCCGCTCACCTGCTGATGCCGCTCATGCCTCAGACCTCTGCCGAGGCCCTGCGCCGCCTGTCCTGCGAGAACGAGGCCGCGACCGACGACCTCAAGGGCATTTGCGCTTGGGGCCTGCTTGCTGGTGGTCAGCCCGTCGAGAAGGGCGATCCGCTGTTCCCGCGTCTGGCGTAGAGACCGCGCGAGCGCCATATCGGCAATTTGCTGTTTAGATGTAAGGGCATGGCCGCAACGGTCCATGCCCTTTCGTTTCAAGACGCCGCCATCATGCTAAGGAGGCAACTATGACAACTTCGCCTTTGGCAAACCCCACGGCAACAAGGGAGCTGCTGGAGGAGTTTGGCCTTGCGACCAAGCATCGCCTGGGCCAGAACTTTCTAATCGACAATCATGTGATCGAGCGTATCTGCGAGCTTGCCGAGTTTGCAGGTGACGAGCGCGTACTCGAGGTGGGTCCGGGTTGCGGTACTTTGACACTTGCGTTGCTGCAGGAAGCGGCGTGCGTTACGTCCATTGAGGCCGATCCTGAGCTCGAACCGGTGCTCGACGCCCACGCCGCCGACTATGCCAACTTCCGCTTTATCATGGGCGACGCGCTTAAGGTGGGCCCGGAGCAGATTGAGCAGGCTGCGGGCGGTGAGCCGACGGTATTTGTCGCGAACTTGCCTTATAACGTGGCGGCGACGATCATTTTGCAATTTTTCCAGACGATGCCGGCGCTCAAGCGCGCCGTCGTCATGGTGCAAAAGGAGGTTGCCGATCGCATTGCCGCAGTGCCGGGCAACAAGACCTATGGCGGCTATACGGCAAAGCTTGGCCTGTATGCGCAGGTAACGGGTCGCTTTGAGGTGCCGCCGCGTTGCTTTATGCCGGCGCCACACGTGGACTCGGCCGTCGTGCGTATCGACCGTGTTGACGGTGTGGTGCCCGAAGGACTCGATCGCGAATTTGTGGCCCGCGTGATTGACGCTGCATTTGCTCAGCGTCGCAAGACCATCCGCAATTCCATGAGCGCCAACGGCTTTGCCAAGGACGTGCTCGATGCCGCCTTTGAGGCTTGCGGTATCGCACCCACCACGCGCGCCGAGACGCTCGGCGTCGCCGACTTTGTGTGCCTGGCTCGGGAGCTTTCCCATGACGCTTAATGCCGAACGCGTGACGTTTACCAAAAAAAAGAAGACGGTTGCTTGTCCCGTGCCCTTGGCACCGCTTGCCGACACACATGCGCATCTGCTTTCGTTCTGGGGCAAGGATGTGCCCGAGACACTCGTGCGTGCCAAGGCGGCAGGCATCGACCTGTTGGTGACGGTCTTCGATCCCATTGCCGATAAGCGCAGCGTGACGGACTATAGCGACTGGCTGACGCGCGAGATTCTGCCGATGCAGGATATCCCGCAGATCAAGTATCTTGCCGGCGTGCATCCGTATGGCGCGCCGGACTATACCGACGACGTTCACGCACAGGTCGTTGCCGCACTCGATGACCCCTTATGCGCCGGTATTGGCGAAATCGGCCTGGACTACCACATGGACTATGATGACGATATCGCGCCGGCACCTCATAACGTGCAGATTGACTGCATGGCGCGCCAGCTCGAGCTTGCCGCGTGCCGTAACGTGCCGGTGGAGTTGCACCTGCGGCACGAGGACTCGGATGGGGAGCGCACCTCGCATATGGATGCGTACAACGTGCTTCGTGAGGTGGGCGTGCCCCAGGCCGGTTGTGTGCTGCACTGCTTTGGCGAGGACCGCGCCACGATGGAGTGCTTTGTGAAGCTGGGCTGCTATATCGCCTATGGTGGTGCGGCCACCTTTAAGCGCAACGACGACGTGCGCGAGGCATTTGCGGCGACCCCACTCGATCGAATTTTGTTCGAGACGGATTGCCCGTATATGGCTCCGGAGCCCATCCGTGGTCTTGAATGCGAGCCCGCAATGATCTCCATTACGGCAAACGCGCTGGTTAACGACCGTGTTGATCGCACTGGTGAGGACGCCGAAACAATCGCGCAAGCCGCTTGGGAAAATGCCTGCAAACTTTTTCAAAAATAGTTCTTGCGTTCGTGGTGGCGCTCCGTTATTCTAATTCCTGCACGCGGGCGTGGCGGAATTGGCAGACGCGTACGGTTCAGGTCCGTATGGGGGCAACCCCATGAAGGTTCAAGTCCTTTCGCCCGCACCATTGATTGAAAAAGCTCCCAGCAATGGGAGCTTTTTTTGTTATGGGCCCAGCGCGGGGACTTGAACCTGCGAAGGAGCGAGCGTCAAGAAAACGCGGAGCGTTTTTAGCGAGCTGGCGAGGACGCCGGCAGGCGGCCGAAGCCGGTGCGGATCCGCGAAGCGGATACGCGGACGTCCTTTCGCCCGCACCATTGATTGAAAGAGCTCCCAGCAATGGGAGCTCTTTTGTTATGGGCCGTTTTTGGCAGATTTGACCTATCGATTTGGTGGCGCGCGCAGACGTGGTGTAAGAGCGTCCCGAGGTCCGTCGCTGCAAG